>JAIXTY010000115.1 GCA_027483705.1 Rubrivivax sp. | reverse complement strand
TCCAGTTCATCGGCCACTACTACGAGGGCCGCAAGCCGGCGTTCGTGGACGACCTGGTGGGCCTGTTCGTGGCGCCGATGTTCGTGCTGCTGGAGCTGCTCGCGCCGGCCGGCTTCTTCAAGGGGCTGATGGCCGAGGTCGAACGCATCGCCGGCCCGACCGTGCTGCGCGACCTGGCCCACCCGGCCACGCGATGACGCCCCCGCAGCGCGAGGCGATCACCGGCCTCGTGCTCTGCGGTGGACGCGGCAGCCGCATGGGCGGTGTCGAGAAGGCGCTGCTGCCGTTTGGCGATGGCACGCTGCTGTCGGCCGTGCTGGCGCGGCTCGAGCCCCAGGTGGGCACGCTGGTGCTCAATGCGAACCGCGCGTTCGATCGCTATGCCGCCTTCGGCCTGCCGTTGTGGGCCGACGAGACGGCCGATCTGCCCGGCCCGCTCGGCGGCTGGCTTGCGGCGCTGAACCGCATGCCCACCGATTGGCTGCTCAGCGTGCCCTGCGACGCGCCGAACCTGCCCACCGACCTGGCCCGGCGCCTGGCCGCCGCCTGCGGCGCGGCGCCCATCGCCATCGCCGCCACGGCCGACGGGCCGCAGCCCGTGTTCGCGCTGCTGCACCGCTCGCTGGCCGGCCCGCTGGCCGCGGCGCTGGCGCGCCATGAACGCGGCGTGGCACGCTTTGCGCTGGCGCAGGGGGCTGCGATGGTGATCTTCGAAGACGCCGGCGCCTTGGCCGATGCCGACACGCCTGCAGATCTGGAGCGCCTGCGGCCAGTCGGCAGGTGAAGCGGAGCTGGTGCGGCACGCGCTCACGCTGGCAACGCGGAGCCGTCCGTCACCCACCGAGCATGCAGCCCGTCATCGTGCCTCGCCATCGTCGGCGTGAAACTCGGCAATCGCACGCCACAGGTGCACCGGGTTGGAGTACTTCGGGAAGTGACCACAGTCCGGCACTGCCTCGACCCAGATGCCGTGTTCTCGCAGGCGTGCCAGGTACGACAGCGACGCGTTCTGCTGCCCATGCATCAACATCCGGGGCATCGGCAGTCCCAGGAACTTGTCCATCGACGCGCCATGGTCCGACCATTGCACGCTCGAGCGGAGGATGCCCGCGATCCGAGGTCGTCGCACCGGCTCTCACCGCAACCCGGTGCGTCGAAGGCGAGGAACGCCCGCGCCCGGCCGATGGATGGCCGCCAAGTCCAGCCGCACGCCGAGCACCTGCAGTGCAACCCGGTGGCCGTCGAAGCCGGTCATGCACCCGTCCCTTCGCAGAAGGTCTTGATCGCATCGCAGGCCCGCGCCAAGGACGCCTCGTCCAGCGCATAGGCGATGCGCAGGTAAGGCCCCAGGCCGAAGGCGCTGCCCTGCATCACGGCCACCTGGGCCTCGTCCAGCAGCGCCAGGGCCACGTCCTCGTCGGTCTGCAGCAGCCTGCCGCCCGCGCTGGTGCGCCCGATCAGGCCCTCGCACGATGCAAAGGCATAGAAGGCGCCAGACGGCCGTGCGCAGCGCAAGCCGATGGCCTGGTTCAGGCTGTCGACCACCGCGTCGCGCCGCCGCTCGAAGACGCGCCGCGTGTGTGCCACGAAGTCCTGTGGCCCTGACAGTGCGGCCAGCGCCGAGTGCTGCGAGATGCTGCTCGCCCCCGATGTCTGCTGACCCTGCAGCTTCTCCATCGCCTGCAGCAGCCACTGCGGACCGGTGGCGTAGCCGATGCGCCAGCCGGTCATCGCATAGGCCTTGGACACGCCGTTCATCGTCAAGGTGCGATGTGCCAGCCGGGGCTCCGCCTGGGCCATCGTCGCGAAGCTGGCGCCGTCGAAGATCAGGTGCTCGTAGATGTCGTCGGACAGCACCAGCACCCCGGGGTGGGCCAGCAGCACCTCGGCCAGGGCCCGCAGTTCATCGGCCGAATAGACTGCACCGGTGGGGTTGGACGGCGAGTTCAGGATCAGCCAGCGCGTGTGCGGCGTGACGGCACGGGCCAGGTCATCGGGCGTGAGCTTGAAGCCGTTCGCCTCGGTGCAGGACACCGTCACCGCCTTCGCGCCGCACAGTTGCACCATCTCGGGGTAGCTCACCCAGTACGGCGCCGGCACGATCACCTCGTCGCCCGGGTTCAGCGTGGCGGCCAGCGCGTTGTAGATGACCTGCTTGCCGCCGCTGCAGACGATGGTGTCCTGCCAGCGCGTGGGGATGCCGTTCTCGCGCTCGAACTTGGCCGCCACGGCCTCGCGCAGCGCCCGCAGGCCGGCCACCTGGGTGTAGCGCGTGTGGCCGGCGCGGATGGCGGCCACGGCCGCGTCCTGCACATGCTGCGGGGTGTCGAAGTCGGGTTCGCCGGCGCTCAGCGACAACACCGGCGCGCCGGCCGCCTTGCGCTCGGCCACGCGGTCGATCATCCGGTAGGTGGCTGAAGGCTGCGCCGCCGCCAGGTTGGCGTTGAGCCGGCTGACGTCGGGCATCATGAAAGCTCCCGCCACGCAGACAGGCCGAGCAGGTCCAACGTGGTGGCGCCTCCGGCCAGCCGTTGCATGAAGTCGGCTTCCTTGGCGGCCCGGGCCTCGCCGGCAGAAAGCACACGGAGCACCTCGACCGCGGGCAGCACGACCACGCCGTCGTCGTCGGCCACCACCAGGTCGCCGGGTGCCACGTCGACGCCGGTCAGCCGGATCGCGCCACCCACCGACGGTACGCTGGCCTTGACCGTGCCGCGCACCGAGATGCCGCGCGAGAAGACCGGGAAGGCGCGGCGTGCCAGGGCCGCCACGTCGCGAACGCCACCGTCGATCACCAGGCCCGCCAGGCCGGCGGCCTGCGCAGCCACGGTCAGCACCTCGCCCCAGTAACCGGCGACGAAACCGTCGGCGCTGACCACCAGCACGCTGCCGCGAGGCGCACGCTCCACGGCCAGGTGGATGGCCAGGTTGTCGCCCGGCGAGCAATGCACCGGGTACGCCGGGCCGGCAACTGCTGCGCCGGCCCACACGGGGCGAATCGCGGGATCGATGGCGCAGGGCAGGCCTGCGGCCTCGTACAGCGTGGATGTGCCAAACGCCAAGGCCTGAGCGTGGATGTCGATGCTCATGCGCGTCTCGTCTGCAGTTGGTGATAGCCCAGTTGGGCGCGGGCCTCACCCAGGCTCATGCCGGTGGCGATGAGGCCGCGGATGCGCGATTCGGCGGCCTCGATCGCGTGTGCGGTCTCGGCGACCTCGCGCGCACGACCGCGGGGCACCACCACCACGCCGTTGGCGTCGGCCACAACGATGTCGCGTGCCACCACGCGGGCCCGCCCGATGGCCACCGGGCCGTTCACCGCGGCCACTTCCACGCGGTCCTTGCCGGTGCGCATGAATCGGCCGCGCGTGAACAGCGGGTAGCCATCGCCCAGGGCCCTGGCCACGTCACGGCAGACGCCGTCGATCACGGTGCCGGCGATGCCGCGCCGGCCGGCGTACTGGGTCATGATGTCGCCCCACACGGTGCAGTCGGTGCGCCCGCCGTTATCGATGACGACCACGTCGCCGGGTGCCACGTCGTCGATGAAGTCGCCCACCGTGCCGGCGGGCTGACCGCAGCTGACGTACTGCACCGTGAAGGCCGGGCCCACCACGGTGCCTCGGTAGTTGTCCAGCGGCGCGATGCCCAGGCACTGGCCCGGGATGCCCAGCTTGTCCATCGCGTCGGACACGCCGGGCGTGTCCAGGCCCTGGAAGAGCGCGACGAGTTCAGCGTCGGTGGGGTTCATGGCGAGGCTCCGGTGCTGATGGCTTCAAACGCCTTGTCGTGCATCACGTCCTCGACCGAACGGCCGGCGCGCACCGCCTGCACCATGCCGTCCTGCCGGCGCGCAATGCGCTCCGCGAGGTCCAGCACCTCGTTCATGCGGGCGGCAGGCACGAACACGGTGCCGCAGCGGTCGGCGATGACGAAGTCGCCCTCGGTCACGGTGACGCCGGCCACCTGGATGGGCTGGCCGGCGTGCAACTGCACCACCCGCCCACGCGCACTGACCATCGTGGCGCCGCGGCCGTACACGGGGTAGCCGATCGCCTCGTTGGCCTCGATGTCGCGGCTGAAGCCGTCGATCACCGTGCCCCGGATGCCCTTGGCCTGGGCGGCGTTGGCCAGGATGTCGCCCCAGCACGAGACGCCATCGATGCCGCCGGCGATGACCAGGATGCGGTCATCGCTGTCGATGGCCGCGATCACCGGTGAGATCAGGTGCACCGTGGGCGCGATGCCGGTCTTGGGGCCCAGCTGGATGGTGCTGGCGCGCCCCACGATGCGCGGGCAGTTCCACAGGGGGCGCAGGCCCACGGTGGCACCGGGCAGCGCCAGGAAGTCCAGCGCGTCCGACACCGTGGTGGTGTCCAGTCGCGCCAGGCGGTCAAGGTCGGATGCGGGCATGACGGTGTCGTTCGAAGCTGGGACCAGGCACTGTCGATGTGCACGTACGTTCTGTAAATTCCGAAGACAGGAAGGTCTTGATACGCCGAACCTATGGAAGCACCATGATCAACTTCCGGCTGATGCGACACCTGTGGCTCTTTCTCGCGGTGGCCGAAGAGCAGCACTTCGGGCGGGCTGCCAGGCGGCTGGGCATGTCGCAGCCGCCGCTCACCGAGCAGATCCAGGTGCTGGAGCAGGCGCTCAAGGCGCAGCTGTTCGTGCGTTCCCGCCGCGGGACGCAGCTGACGCCGGTGGGTCAGGCCATCGTGCCGGCCGTGCGCAAGTTCGTGCAGCAGATGGAACAGCTCGAGCTGGCCGTGCGCGAGGCCACGTCCGGACAGACCGGCATGCTGACCATCGGCGCCATCTCGTCGGCCATGCTGGAAGTGCTGCCGGCCTACCTGGAGCGATTGCGTCAGCAGCAGCCGCAGCTCACGGTCTCGGTGCGCGAGATCGACAGCGTCGAGGCCGTGCCGGCACTGCTGGCGGGCGACGTCGACCTGGCCTTTGCCCGATTGGAAGGTGACCTGGGTGCCGATGTGCAGACGCTGGCCATGGCACAGGACCAGTTGCTCGTGGCTCTGCCGCTGCAGCACCGGCTGGCGCGCCGCCGTCGCATCGCTCTGGCCGACCTCGCCGACGAGGCGTTCGTGATGTTCAGCCGCCGCGTCAGCCCGGTCTACTTCGACCGCATCGTCGCCTTGTGCCAGGGCAGCGGCTTCTCACCGCGCATCCTCCACGAAGTGCGCAGCGTTGCCACGCAAGTGGCGTCGGTCGGCTGCGGACAGGGCATCGCGCTGGTGCCGGCCGCGCTGAGGCGCATCGCACCCGAGAGCGTGGTGTTCAGGCCTCTGGCCGAGGCGGTGGACGTGGTCACCACGGCTGCGGCGTGGTGCCCGAAGTCAGGCAACCCGGCTCTGGCCTCGGCCCTTGCCCTGTTGAAGCCTGCCCCGCAGGCACCTCGGCGCAGGCGCTCGATCCAGGTCAGGCCCGCTGCAGGGCCAACCGCCCGTGCTCGGCCGTGAATCGCTGCTCCAACAGCCTGGTGGCGGCGTAGATGGCCTCGATCGTGGGCGTGGGCACCCCGGCGATGCGGCCGAGCTCGATGACGGCACCCACCAGCGCCTCCAGTTCCAGCGCACGGCCGGCCTCCACGTCCGGCAGCATGCTGGTCTTGTGCGCGGCCACGGCCTCGGCATCTCCAGCCGCGCGCGCGGCGTAGCGCTGCAGGGCATGCTCCTGCGCCACCTGTTCCACCAGGCGGTCGACGAGGGTGCGGCGCATCAGCGGCTGCCCGGGACGAGGCGGTACAGCCGGCGAGCGCCCGGCGTGAGGGCAGCGACCTCGCGGCCGAGCTGCTCGATGGTGGCGCGGATCTCGGAGAGGTCGGCGCGCGTCATGCGGCGGCGGGCTCCGCCGTCGCTGATCTCGTACTCCTGCAGACCGCTGAGGATCTTGGCCTCGGCAGCCAGGTACAGAGCCCGGCGGGCCTGCCGCTCGGTGAGTGTGGCCATGGGTACCTGGTGCTCAGCGGGTGGCTGACTTCTTGACGCTGTACATGCGCGGCGCGCGACCTCAAGAAAACGGCTCCAGGGCTTGCGCCGAGGAGCCGTAAAGAGCATTCGCCAAGGAGGAGTGGGTTTCAGGGCGGACTTTCACGACCTACCCGAAACGAGGCGAGTTTTCGGGGGGGGGGGATGTTTCTCATGGGAGCGAGCAGCTTGTTGTCTCGTCTGGGGGAGACACACTCGGGCGTGCCGCTGCGCGCGGTACCTGCAGGCTCATAGGGCCCGCGCGGCGCGCACGGCAGGCACCGGGCGCGCTCGGCCTCCAACAGGACTCGGGAAGAGCCCAAGGGTTGGTGATGCGCCCGCGGTGGCGCTCCGGGCCTGCTCACCCATGGCCCGTCACGGCTGGCGGGCCGAGAAGCCACCTACATCGGCCGCACCCGCTGCCGATGCTCGCTGACGTTGTTCCCCTCGATGCGCGAGGCGCGCGTGCCGATGATCACGTCGATCTTGCGGTCGGACTCCGCACCCTTGAGGGCCAGCACCTCGACCGCGGTTTCGCGCTCGTAGGCGTGCGACTTGTCGGTGTTGCGGTAGTGGCGGTGCATCAGCCAGTAGAAGCCTGCCGCGCTGACCGGGCCCAGCGCAAGCAGGAAGAGGACGGTTTCGATGTCCATGTCAGCTCGTGATGATCCAGAGCGCCAGCGCCTCGACCACTGTGCCGATGGCCAGTGCCGCCAGCACCAGCTTCCACTGCTGCACCGGCACGCTGCCCATGGTCTCGCCGGTGCGCCCATTCACCGCGATGTAGTGCGTGAGGCCCGTTCCCGGGCGGCCACCCGGCCCCGGCTGGTGGTAGGCGTACAGCCACACCGGCAGGTACATCGACACCCAGCGCGTGCCCTTGATGTCGATGCGCTCGCGTTCCCAGCGCACGCCTCTGCCGAAGCGCGCCACGGACGGCTGCATCTGGGCACGTGCCATCGAGAGCATCTGCTCCTGCAACCGCGGCATCAGATGCTGCACGTCGCGGTCGCGCCGCTCGGAGGTGTAGCCCACCAGGTAGGAGGCGTTCCACTTCACGGCGTTCTTGGTGTCGAAGGGCAGGATGGTGTTGATGACGTTGTGGGTGTTGCTGCCAGTGTCCAGGTTGCCACGCCGGGCGCTGGATTCCAGCGTCAGGTCGTCCACCGTGAAGTCGACATGACGTTGCACCTGGTAGACGTCGGCGTCGTAGAGCGTCTGCTTGTTCTTGCCTTCGCCACGGGTGTAGCGGCGCGTCTGAACCTCGCCGACACCCGCCGCGTCGGCGCTGCCCCGCGCATCGATCACCATGTACGGCAGGTACACCCCCACCACGTTCTCGGGTGTGAACTCGTCCTTGAAGGCCTTCAGCGCGAACAGCCGGCGCTTGGCCACGAACTGGCTGATGCGTGCCACCGCATCGTGCTTGCGCACGCTGAAGGGCAGCACCGCATCGGGCACCGCGCCGTTGTCGATCTGCTCGTTCACGCCCAGCACGTGGCGGCACCAGTGGCAGCGTGCCGTCAGCGTGGTTTCGGTGTTGATCACGACCTCGGCGCCGCAGCCGCCGCAATGGTAGCTGCGCAGGTGGGCGGCATCGGCGTCGACGTCGCGCGCGCCCGAGGCGATCTGCGTGCCGCGCAGATCGGCGATGCCCTCGCCCAGGCCGAAGGCCTCTTCCACGCGGGCGGCCGCCCATTCATGGCGGCAGTACAGGCAGACCAGCCGGTCGGTGCCGGCGCGCTGCTGCACCTCGGTCGAGCCGCACTTCGGGCAGGGGTTCAGGCCGTCGCGCAGCTCTTTCGACTCGGTGTCGATCATGGCGCGGCCGGCCGCTACAGGCCCAGCGCCTTGGCCTTGACCGCGTCGTAGTCGGCCTGTGTGATGAGGCCGGCGTCGAGCATCTGCTTGGCCCGCGTCAGGCGGGCGACGGGGTCGTCGGCGGCCGGCGCCGCAGCCGCTGGCGCTGGCGCTGCGGGCGCCATGGCCGGGGCCGGCGCCACCGGCTGCTGCAGCCCGGCCAGGCCACCCACGCCACCGGCGGCGATGCCCATGCCCATGATGCCGCCGACGCCAGCGTTCTGCCCCGCCGCCTGAAAGCCTGCCGCCACTGAGGCCTGGAGGTTGGAGTTGCCGCGCGCACCAGTCAGCGCATCGGCCCGCTGCACCGTCTTCAGCAGCTCACGGCTGTGGGCGTCGTACTCGATGGCGACGATGGCGGTCTTCACGATCACCAGGCCGCGGTCGGTCTTCCAGCGGTAGGCCGTTTCGACGGCTTCGCTCAGACTGCTGGCAAAACCGACAGCGTCTTGCTGGATGCGGGTGATGCGGTTGCCCTTGGCGGGATCGTTCGTGTAGGCGCTGAAGGCCGGCGCAAGCGAGCTGACGACCTCGTTGAACAGCTGGCTGGCGGCGGCGTTGTCCAGGTCGGTGAAGTCGAACACCTGGCCGGGCTGCAAGTAGCTGGCCGGCACGAAGCTCTTGACGAAGCGGATCGGGTCGACGATCTGCAGCGTATAGCTGCCACGCGTGAGGGCGCCGACCTGAGCGTTCAGGTAGCCGTCGTCCCAGTAGATCTCGGACTGCGTGCCGAAGCGGTTGTTCGGCAGTTCCTTCAGCGAGACGAAAAACGCCGCCTGCTGCGAGCCCGGCTGGCCCCCGAACTTGAAGCGCTCCCAGCTCTGCAGCACCAGCGATTCGAACAGCCCGCCGCCGCTGAAGATGGACTTGGACTGCAGGTCGTTCGACTGCCACTCGTAGGCACCGGCCTCGGCCACCAGCGCGGTGACACCGCCGTCCTGCATGAGCAGGAGGCCGTAGCCTTCGGGCACGACGATGCGCGAGCCGTTGGTGATGATGTTCGTCGAGCCTCGGGTGTTGGAGCCGCGCCCGGCATTGGTGCCGCTGGGCACGGCCGCAAACAGCGCAGCCGTTGGCGGCAGGCCGTCGGGCACGGTGTAGAAGTCCTGCCACTGGTCGGCGAGCGAGCCGCCGATCGATCCAACCGCTGCCTGAATCAGACCCATGATGTGTTCCTTGTGCGCGCAAGGGCGCGTGGCGGGCCTCGGCGTTGCCCGAGGAGGAAAAGCATAGCCGACCCCTGCCCCGGCGTGCGCCGCGCCCGTCGCCCTGGCTTGATTCAGGCGCCTTGCGGGCGCAGGCTCACCACGACCGCGTCGCCGTCGGCCCGCTCGGCAAACCACAGGTGGCGGCACAGGCCCAGCATGGCCCGGTTCTCGCCCAGCACCTCGCCCACCAGCTGCTGCGTGCCGCGCTGGCGCAGGTGCTCGATCAGGGCCGCGCATAGTCGTCATGAGCACCACGTGCCAGGCTGCAGCACCGCAACGCAGCCGGGGCCATGCTGCGAGCGGGGTTGGCGCGGCGCCACCGAATGATGGGCAACCCTGGGATCGACGCCGCAGATCAGGGCCAGACGAGCCCTGGGGGAAGCAGCCAAGCGGTCCAAGCAGTCCGCATGGCCACCGCAGCCACGATCTCAATGCAGCGAACTTCCCGCCCTGGCCTGTCCTGGCTGGTCGCGGCTCGGTCGTCGGCCTTGGGGGCGCTTGAAACTCCTATGCGCCGTAGCGTGCGCGCCTCGTCACCGTCGGCATCCGGCTCGGCCAGGTAGGTCTGGCCCGTGTTCTCGACCAGCACGCTGTGCAGCCAGCATCAGGCGCAGCGGGATGGGCAGCGACAACACCGATTGCCGCACCGGCACGTGGGGGATGACGTGGTCCACCAGGTGCGCCGCCGTATGCGACATCCGCCGAGCGCCGCACGAAGGGCAGAACCCACGGCGCTTGCAACTGAAGGCCAGCAGCTGGTCGTGACCGCACTCGCCGCAGCGCAGCCCCATGAACCCGTGCACCAGGATGCCGCACTCGAGGAAAGCGTCGAACTCGTCCTTGATGAAACGAGGCAGCTCGGCGCCTGGGCTGGCCTCGGTGTGCGCGATGAAGCTGGCCGCATGCTGCTGCACCAGGCGGTACAGCGTGGTCTGCTTGACGGTCGGCGACCGATGTGTGCCCGCCCCCGAGGGACCGCCTACGAGTGTCTTGCTTCGGTCTGACGGGCGGCTTCAGGGCAACGAATTCGAGGCCGTGGATGTCGCCGATGGATCGACAGCCGCCCGTCGATCGGGCGCATCCATCCACACGCCGCACCGCTCAGGCCCGCTGGACCGCCAACCGCCCGTGCTCGGCTGTGAATCGCTGCTCCAGCAGCTTGGTGGCGGCGTAGATGGCCTCGATCGTGGGCGTGGGCACCCCGGCGATGTGGCCGAGCTCGATGACGGCGCCCACCAGCGCCTCCAGCTCGAGCGCGCGGCCGGCCTCCACGTCCTGCAGCATGCTGGTCTTGTGCGCGCCCACGGCCTCGGCGCCGGCCAGGCGCTGCTCGAGGGTGATCTTGAAGCGCACGCCCAGGGCCTCGGCCACGGCCTGGCCCTCGGCCATCATGCGGCGCGCCAGCTCGCGCGTCGGCCCGAAGCGGGCGATGTCCTGCAACGTGGCGTGCGTGAGCGCGCTGATCGGGTTGAAGCTCAGGTTGCCCCAGAGCTTGATCCACAGCTCGCTGCGGATGTCGCGCGAGACCGGCGCCTTGAAGCCGGCCTTCATCAGCGCCTGGCTCAGCGCCTCCACACGCGGCGTGCGCTCGTTGCTGGGCTCGCCCACCGTGAAGCGGTTGCCCTCGACCAGCTTCACGAGCCCCGGCGCCACCAGCTCGGCCGCCGGGTAGACGACGCTGCCGATCACGCGCTCGGCCGGGATGGCGCGGGCGATGGCGCCGTCGGGGTCCACCGCCGTCACGGGCCGCCCCTCGTGCGGGCCGGGCAGCGCATGGAAGTACCACCACGGCACGCCGTTGACCATGCTCACGACCATCGTGTCCGGCCCGTACAGCGCCGGCAGATCGTCGACCACCTCGCGCAGCTGGTGCGCCTTCAGCGTGATGAGCACCACGTCCTGCGGCCCGGCCTCGGCCATGCGCTGCACAGCGCGCACGTTCTTCGCGTGCTCCTGCGTGCCGTCTTCCAGCACAAGGCGGAAGCCGTCGGCGTTGATGGCCTCCAGGTTGCGCCGCCGCGCGATGAAGGTGACCTCCTCGCCGGCGATGGCCAGCCGCGTGCCCAGGTAGCCGCCGATGGCGCCGGCGCCCACGACCGTGATCTTCATGAATCCCCTCGTTCCAGGCCAGGTGTCGTCATCAGCCGCCCGTGGCCAGCTCGCGGGCGCGCAGCATCGCCTTGGCCTTGCCGTACAGCGGCCACAGCAGCAGCACGATCGCCAGGCCGAAGATCGTACCGACGAGCCCGTTGCTCCAGAAGATCGACAGCGAACCCTGAGACAGCAGCATCGCCTGGCGGAAGCTGGCCTCGGCCATGTCGCCCAGCACCAGCGCCAGCACCAGCGGCGCCAGCGGGTACTTGAGCTTCTTGAACAGGTAGCCCAGCACGCCGAAGACCAGCATGCACCACACGTCGAACATCGAGCTGTGCACCGTGTACGCGCCGATGGCGCAGATGACGATGATCACCGGCGCGATGACGGCGGACGGGATACGCAGGATGGCGGCCCACCAGGGCACCGTGGTCAGCACGATGATCAGGCCGACGATGTTGCCCAGGTACATGCTGGCGATCAGGCCCCAGACGAAGTCCTTCTGCTCCACGAAGAGCATCGGCCCCGGCTGCAGGCCCCAGATCAGCAGGCCGCCCAGCAGCACCGCCGCGGTCGGCGAGCCCGGGATCCCCAGCGTGAGCATCGGCAGCAGCGCGCTGGTGCCGGCGGCGTGGGCCGCCGTCTCCGGGGCGATGACGCCCTCGATCTCGCCCTTGCCGAAGGCCTGCGGGTTCTTGCTGAAGCGCCGGGCCATGCCGTAGCTCATGAAGGACGCCGGCGTGGCGCCGCCCGGCGTGATGCCCATCCAGCAGCCCACCGCCGTGCTGCGCAGGAAGGTCCTCCAGTACTTGAGCATGCCCTTCCAGGTCTCGAGCACCTCGCCGAAGCGGATCTTGGCGCTCTTGCCCTTGAAGGCCAGGCCCTCCTCCATCGTGAGCAGGATCTCGCCGATGCCGAAGAGGCCGATCACCGCGATCAGGAAGTCGAAGCCCTTCAGCAGCTCGGTCTGGCCGAAGGTCATGCGCAGCTGGCCGGTCACGGTGTCCATGCCCACGGCCGCGAGCGCAAAGCCCAGCATCATGGCCGCCAGCACCTTGGCCGCCGGCTCCTTGCTCATGCCGACGAAGCTGCAGAAGGTGAGCAGCTGCACGGCGAAGAACTCCGCCGGCCCGAACTTGAGCGCGAACTGCGCGAGAAGCGGCGCCAACAGCGTGATCAGCACCACCGCCAGCAGCGCGCCGACGAAGCTGCTGGTGAAGGCCGCCGTCAGCGCCTGCGCCGCGCGGCCCTGCTGCGCCATCGGGTGGCCGTCGAAGGTGGTGGCAACGCTCCACGGCTCACCGGGGATGTTGAACAGGATCGAGGTGATCGCGCCGCCGAACAGGGCACCCCAGTAGATGCAGCTCAGCATGATGATCGCCGAGGTGGGGTTCATGCCGAAGGTCAACGGCAGCAGGATGGCAATGCCGTTGGCACCACCCAGCCCGGGCAGCACGCCGATCAGCACCCCGAGGGTGATGCCGATCAGCATGAAGCCCAGGTTGGGCAGCGTCGCGGCCACGGCAAAGCCGTTCGCGAGGTTCGCGAGTTCTTCCATCGGGCGCTTTCGGAAAGGGAGGTAGGGATCAGAGCCCGAACAGGCGTTCCAGCGGGCCCTTGGCCAGCGGCACCAGGAACCAGCGCTCGAACACGATGAAGAAAACCAGCGGCACGCCCACGGCCACCGGCACCGTGAGCACCCAGCGGTACTTGCCGTGGCGCGCCATGAAGTAGCCGATGAGCAGCGCCGACGCGACGTAGATGCCCAGCACCTGGATCGCGCCGACGTACACCACCACCGGCCACAGCATCGCCCACACCAGGCCGGCCTGCTCGCGCGTGCAGAAGGTGTCGCCGCGGCTGGCCCGCCAGCGCAGCAGCTGGCCGAGGAAGACCCAGCCGCTGCTGGCGATCAGCACGACGCCAATGTAGAACGGAAAGTAGCCCGACTGCGGGCCGTCGTCGGCCCAGCCGATGCCGATGCGCAGGCTGTCGGCGACGACCACGCCGCCCACGGCCAGCAGCAGCCCGGCCACCGCCAGCTCGGGCCAGCGGGTGTCGATCTCGCGGGAGTCTTCCATCCGCCGCTCACTGCGCCAGGAAGCCGGCTTCGCGCATCAGCACGCGGTGCTGCTGCTCGTTGCGCCCCAGCCAGTCGAAGAACTCCTTGCCGGTGAGCGAGGTCTGGTTGAAGGCGCCCTTCTCCATGAAGTCCTTCCACTCGGGCAGCGCGCGCACCTTCTTGAAGAGTTCGAGGTAGTAGTTCACCTGCTCGGGCGTCACGCCGGGCGGCATGAAGATGCCGCGCAGCATCAGGTACTCCACCGGCAGGCCGGCGCTGGCGCAGGTGGGGATGTCCTTCCAGGCCATCGTGGCCGTCAGCTTGGCGGCGTACGGCATGGGCTTGCTGTCGAACACGCACAGCGGCCGCAGCTTGCCGGCGCGCCAGTGGCTCTCGGCCTCGATGGGGTTGTTGACGGTGGAGTCGACGTGCTTGCCGACGAGCTGCACCGCGACATCGCCGCCGCCCTTGTACGGGATGTAGGTGATCTTCTTGCCGGCCGCCTTCTCGATCAGCACGCTGATGATCTGGTCTTCCTGCTTGCTGCCGGTGCCGCCCATCTTGGTGCCGCGGTCGGGGCCGGCCTTCACGGCGTCGAGATAGGCCTTGGCCGTCTTGTGCGGCGACTCCTCGTTCACCCACAGCACGAACTGGTCCAGCGCCAGCATCTGCACCGGCGTGAGGTCGCGCCAGTTGAAGGGCACGCCGGTGGCCAGCGGCGTGGTGAACAGGTTGGACAGCGTGATGATGATCTTGTTCGCGTTGCCCTTGTCGTTCTTGACGTCGAGGAAGCCCTCGGCCCCGGCGCCACCCGAGCGGTTGACGACGACGATGGGCTGCTTGGTCAGCGAGTGCTTGGCCACCACGCCCTGGATGAAGCGGGCCATCTGGTCGGCGCCGCCGCCGGTGCCTGCGGGCACCACGAACTCGATCGGCTTCGTCGGCTCCCAGGCCTTGGCGGCGGGAGCGGCGGCCCACAGCGCGGCGGCGGCCAGAAGGGGGGCGGTCATCCGGAACAGTCGCGCCGACAGCATGGAGCTGGCGGAGGCGGTGCGTGCGGTGCCGGTCTTGCGAGGTGCGATACAGCTCATGTCGTCTCCTAGATTCAGAGGGAAGTCACATGGAACAACTGCGGTGCACCACCTGGGCAGGCGGTGGGCTGGCGATGACGGAACAGCAGATCGGTCGTGCGGGTGGATCTCCTGGATCGGTGTCGGGTGAGGGGCGCGGGCTCAGGCCAGGCCGAGCTTGGCCGCCAGGCCGATGCGCTGCAGCTTGCCGGTGGCGCCCTTGGGGATCTCGTCCATGAAGAGGATCTTCTTCGGCACCTTGAAGTCCGCTGCGCGCGTGGCGACGAACTCCTGCAGTTCACGCTCGGTGGCCGCGGCGCCTTCGCGCAGCACCACCACGGCGGCCACTTCCTCGCCGAGCTTGGGGTGCGGCATGCCGAAGCAGACCACCTGGGCCACGGCAGCGTGGTCCATCAGGATCTCGTCGATCTCGCGCGGGCTCACCTTCTCGCCGCCGCGGTTGATGATCTCCTTCAGGCGGCCGGTGATGCTGATGTAGCCCTCGGCGTCCATCTGGCCCTGGTCGCCGGTGCGGAACCAGCCGTTCAGGAAAGCCTCGGCGTTGGCCTTGTCGTTGTTCAGGTAGCCGGGCGTCACGTTGGCGCCGCGGATGACGATCTCGCCGATGCCGCCGCGCGGCAGCAAGCTGCCGTCCTCGCCCATAATGGCCGCCTCGGGCCCGGCGGCCACGCCCACCGTGCCCGGCTTGCGGGCGCGCGGCGGCAGCGGGTTGCTGGCCATCTGGTGCGTGGCCTCGGTCATGCCGTAGGCCTCGACCAGCGGCGCGCCGAACACCTCTTCGGCCTCCTTGATGACCTGCGGCGGCATGCTCGAGCTCGACGAGCGCATGAAGCGCAGCCTGTGCCGCGCGATCACGTCGCCGTTCTTCGAGGCGCGCGACAGGATCGTCTGGTGCATCGTGGGCACGGCGGTGAACCAGGTGGGCGCGGCCTCGTCCATCCAGGCGAAGAACTTCAGCGCGTTGAAGCCCGGCGTGCAGAACACGAAGGAGCCCGCCGACAGCGGCGCCAGCACCCCGGCGATCAGGCCGTGGATGTGGAAGAGGGGCATGATGTTCAGGCCGCGGTCGGCGGCCGTGAACTGCAGCGTGGCCGCGATGTTCTGGGCCGAGGCCGCGAGGTTGGCCTGCGTGAGCGGCACGATCTTCGGCCGCGAGGTGGTGCCCGAGGTGTGCAGCACCATCGACACATCGGTCGGCTGCGCGTCACCACCCGCGTCGGCCGGCGTGGTGGCCGGCAGGTCGAGGTCGAAGTCGCCGGCGCCACCTTCGGCGCGCGGCACGAGCTCGATCAGCCGCACGCCGAGCTTGCGCGCCACTTCCACCGCCGGCGACGCGCTGCCGCGCTCCACGATCAGCGCCTTGGCCTGCAGGTCGGCCAGGTAGAACTCGAACTCGTCGGCGCGGTAGGCCGGGTTCAGCGGCGCGCTCGTCACGCCGCTGGCGCAGGCCATGTAGCTGGCGGCCATCTCGGGACCGTTGGGCAGCACGATGGCCACCGCGTCGTTGCGGCCGATGCCGGCGGCGTTGAGCGTGCCCACCGTGCGCGCGATCAGCGCCCGCAGTTCCCCGAAGCTCAGCGCCCGGCGGCCCGGCGCGCCGAGGGCCGGCGCGTCGTCGGCGCCGGCGGCAAGCAGGGGTTTCAGGGCCTGGAGCATGGTGCGTCTGGGGTTTGTCTTGGACAGAACACCATCTTCTCAGGTCGCCCCGCGGCGAACGTGTCGAATCGTCAACCGATCAGGGTTACCCCTGATCTCCTGAACCCAGGTGAGCGGGCTCAGCTGTCCTTCGACACCGTGATGGTGGGGAACTTCGCCGAGTAGTCGCGCGACTTCTGCGCGATGCGCACCGCCACGCGGCGGGCCACGGCCTTGTACAGGCCCGCGATCTCGCCGGCCGGGTCGGCCACCACCGTGGGCCGGCCGCTGTCGGCCTGCTCGCGGATGCTCAGCGCCAGCGGCAGCGAGCCCAGGTGCTCCACCCCGTACTGTGCCGCCATGTGCTTGCCGCCGTCGGCGCCGAAGATGTGCTCGGTGTGGCCGCAGTTGGGGCAGCAGTAGACGGCCATGTTCTCGACGATGCCGAGGATGGGCACGCCCACCTTCTCGAACATCTTCAGGCCCTTCTTCGCGTCGAGCAGCGCGATGTCCTGCGGCGTGGTCACGATCACTGCGCCGGTGAGCGGCACGCGCTGGCTCAGCGTGAGCGCGATGTCGCCGGTGCCGGGTGGCATGTCGACGAGCAGGTAGTCGAGGTCGGCCCAGTTCGTCTGCCGCAACAGCTGGTCCAGCGCCTGGGTGGCCATCGGGCCGCGCCAGATCATGGCCTGGTCAGGCTCGATCATGAAGCCGATGCTCATGACCTGCACGTCGTGCGCGGCCAGCGGCTTCATGGTCTTGCCGTCGTCGCTCTCGGGGCGGTGGTCGGCGCCGCCCAGGCCCATCATCGTGGGCTGGCTGGGACCGTAGATGTCGGCGTCGAGGATGCCCACGCGCGCGCCCTCGGCGGCCAGCGCCAGCGCCAGGTTGACGGTGGTGGTGCTCTTGCCCACGCCGCCCTTGCCCGAGGCCACGGCCACGATGTTCTTCACGCCCGGCAGCAGCTGCACGCCGCGCTGCACCGCGTGCGAGGCGATGCGCGTGACGATCTCCGGCCGCGCCACCGTCACGCCCGGCACCGTGCGGGCCGCCGTGGCCAGCGCCTCGCGCATCTCGGCGTGGCGGCTGCGCGCGGGGTAGCCGATCTCGACGTCGAAGGCCACCTCGCCGCCAGCGATGCGCAGGTTCTTCAGCGCCTTGGGGCCCACCAGCGGCTGGCCGGTGGCGGGGTCGGTCACGGTGGCCAGGGCGGCCTGCAGGGCGGCTTCGGAGACGGTGGTCATGCTCGCTCGGATGGGGTTGGCACGAAGGCGGCGGAGTCTAGCGGCCGTGCCCGGCCCTGATGACAGCGCGGGTGGCGCTCACTCGACGCGCCGCACCCGGATCAGCGCCTTCGCGCCCTCGATCTCCATCACGAAGCTGCCCAGTGCGCCGCGGCGCACCACCACGCGCGGGCTGTCGAGCCAGTAGGTGCCCCGGCTGTCGTCGACCACCTGCCACACCTGGCCGTTGGCGAGGCGGAGCCGTTCACGCGGGCTCCAGCCCTCGAATCGCCCCACGAAGCGGCTCTCGATGCGGATGTCGTCCTCGACCTGCGGCAACCCGAACCGCTCGGCAGCCGCGGCGGCCGGCGGCGTGGGCGCCGGTGGTGCCGCGGGCGGTGTCGTCGCCGACAGCGGCAGCGCGTCATAGCAGGCCAGGCGGGGCTGGGCCTCGGCGATGGCGCGGCAGCGGCGCAGGCCATCGTCGGCGGCACAGACGCCGGCCCACGCCAGGCCCAGGGCGAGTGCGGTGCAGGAAACGGTCGGGTTCATGGTCGCTGGATCCTCGTCGGGCCTCTGTCCGATGGCGGGGCGGCGCCCGCACCTCGACTCCTAGAATTCCACCATGACCCGCCAACTCTTCGTCACGACCGCGCTGCCCTACGCCAACGGCCCGTTCCACATCGGCCACATCATGGAATACATCCAGGCCGACACCTGGGTGCGGCTGCAGCGCCTGCGCGGGCACGAGGTGCGCTTCGTCTGCGCCGACGACACCCACGGCGCGCCGATCATGATCGCCGCCGAGAAGGCCGGGCAGACGCCGCAGCAGTTCGTGGCTGGCGTGGCCGCGACGCGCAAGCCCATGCTCGACGGGTTCCACATCGCCTTCGACCACTGGCACAGCACCGACGCACCCGAGAACCACACGCTGGCCAAGTCCATCTACCTGGCGCTGCGCGAGCAGGGCCTGATCGAGGTGCGCAGCGTCGAGCAGTTCTTCGATCCCGCCAAGGGCATGTTCCTGGCCGACCGCTTCGTCAAGGGCGAGTGCCCGAACTGCGGCGCGAAAGACCAGTACGGCGACAACTGCGAGGTCTGCGGCGCCGTCTACCAGCCCACCGAGCTGAAGAACCCTTACTCGGCGCTCAGCGGCGCGACACCGGTGCTGCGCAGCAGCGAGCACTTCTTCTTCAAGCTGTCGGATCCGCGCTGCGTCGAGTTCCTGGAGGCCTGGACGCAGGACGGGCGCCTGCAGCCCGAGGTGGTCAACAAGGTGCGCGAGTGGTTCAAGCGCGACGAAGCCGGCAAGGTCAGCCTGGGCGACTGGGACATCAGCCGCGACGCGCCCTACTTCGGCATCGAGATCCCCGACGCGCCGGGCAAGTACTTCTACGTCTGGCTCGATGCACCGGTGGGCTACCTGGCGTCGCTGAAGGCG
>JAIXTY010000018.1 GCA_027483705.1 Rubrivivax sp. | reverse complement strand
CGGCCCCAGGGCGTGGCCAGTGCCAGCGGCACGGCCACGGCGTCGTCCAGCGGCTCGGCGGCCGGGGCGGCGCCGGGCGGCAGCGGCAGTGCCGACAGCTCGGCCAGCAATGCGCGCAGCACCGGGTCGCCGCTGGCGGCGGCCTGCCGCGCCAGCCTCGCCAGCACGTGTTCGCGCCAGCCCGGGACGTTCTCGATCATCGGCGCGAGCCCCTGCGGGTGCAGCGACAGGCGCAGCACGTTCACCGGCGGTTCGCGCAGGGCCGGCGCCACGGCCGCCAGCAGCAGCGCCACCGGGCGGTTGTGCGCGACCAGGTGCCAGTGGCGGTCGACGGCCAGCGCGGGCCAGGGCTCGTGTGCCGCCAGCAGCCGCTCCAGCGCTGCGCGGGCCGGGGCCAGCGCGGGGTCGGCCAGCGTGCGCTCGGCATAGAGCGGCGCGTAGCCAGCGGCCTGCAGCCAGGCGTTGCGCTCGCGCAGCGGCACGCCCAGGCGCTCGGCCAGGCGCAGGACCATGGCGCGGCTCGGCTGCGCGCGCCCGGTCTCGAGCCAGCTGAGGTGCCGTGTCGACACCTCGGCCTGCAGCGCCAGCGTCAGCTGCGACAGCCCGGCGCGTTGCCGGCCCTGGCGCAGCAGGCGGCCGAAGGGGGCGCGGGCGCTGTCCATGCGGGGCCGATCACACCGGCTCAGAAGACGGTGCCGTCGCTTTCGATCTTCAGCGGCGGCGAGCCGTCTCCACGCCGCTCGGCCGCCAGCGCGCGGCCGGCGGCCCAGGTGCCGCCTTCCAGGATGCAGGCCAGCGGCAGCTCGGCGGCGCTGCGGCCCAGGCGCTCGCGCACCAGCACCGCGAGCTCGTCGAGCAGGCACACGGTGAGCGCGCGCCACTCGACGATGGTCTCGTCCTCGGGCTTGTGGCTGCGCTCCAGCACCGAGGCCGAGCGCGGCACGATGACGCCGCCGTCGATGAAGAGCCCGCCGTTGCGGTACTCCGGCAGGCCCGTGAGGCCGTGCTCGCCATCGAGGCCCGTCACCGTGACGCCGGCCCACTGCAGCGGCTCGAGCAGCGAGTAGCTCATCCACTGGCTCAGCTTGTGGAACGGCACCCAGCCCAGCGTGGCCGGGTCGCGGCCGCCGCCGGCCACGGCGTCGCCGGCCCAGCGGTGGGCGCCGCTGTCGCCGGCCGCCACGCCCTTGATGACGGCGCCGCGCGGCCAGATCGGCGACAGCGTGCGCAGCACCTCGCCCAGCACGTCGATGGCCGATACCTGCGTGCGCGTGCCGTGGGCGGTGAGGCGGTCGTAGAGCAGCGCCGGGCGCGCCTCGGTGGCCAGGCCGCGGGCGGCGTCGCGGCCGGCTTCGTCGGCCAGTGTCGCACCCAGGCGCGACAGCAGCGCGGCGCGGCCCTCCAGCCCCACCATCGGGTTGTTCGGGCCGCTCTGGAACACGGCGCGCAGCGCGGCGGCGTCGATGTGGCGCAGCGCGCCGGCGTCGGCCCGCCAGGGCTCGCCGGCGCGCGACGAGAACACGCCGGCCATGAAGGCGCGGAAGCTGGCCACGCCCAGACCCTCGCTGCGCGAATAGGTGCGGCCGGGCTCGGCCGGCGGGGGCGCAGGGGCTGTCGCGGCGGCGGCCGGCGCGGCGGCCTGGTCGAGCATCGCCAGCAGCTCGTCGGCCGCGGCGCGCGGCTTCGCGGCCGTGCCCAGCGCGGCGCCTTCGGTGTAGCGCCAGGCCGCGCCGGCGCCGGCGTCGAGCAGCACGCTCACCACCACGAGGTCGAAGCGCGCCCGCGCCAGCTCCTGCGGGCTGCGGCCGGCCAGCAGCGTGTCCATCTCGGCCTTGCGGTCCACGCCGCCGGCCGCGAAGTGGCGCCATCGGCTGTGGAACGGGATCGCCAGCGTCGGGAAGCGCTCGCGGGTGAGCGCCGCCACGCGGTCGGCCAGCGCGGGCAGCGCGCTGCGGTCGAGGCGGAAGCTGGGGCTGAGGTTGTCTTCCACCGCACGCATCACACTCGCGCAGCGCAGGCGGATGGTGGCGGGGTCGTGCAGGCGCTGCAGCAGGTGCGGGCGGGGTTCGTTCACGGTGTCACTCGAGGCCACGACCGAGCACCTGCGCCAGTTGTTCCTCGGTGGGCACGGCACCGTCGGTGAAGTAGCCCGCGGCGATCTTGGCCTCTATCTCGACCTTGGCGTCGGCCGGCACCAGCTCGTCGGGGATCTTGACGCGCTCGCCGACCTCGATGCCGCTGCCGGTGATGGCGTCGTACTTGTCGTTGCTCATGCTCACGAGGCGGTGGATCTTCTGCACGCCCAGCCAGTGCAGCACGTCGGGCATCAGCTCCTGAAAGCGCATGTCCTGCACGCCGGCCACGCACTCGGTGCGCAGGAAGTAGTTGGCCGCCGAGTCGCCGCCGGTCTGGCGCTTACGCGCGTTGTAGACGAGGAACTTGGTCACCTCGCCGAGGGCGCGGCCTTCCTTGCGGCTGTAGGCGATGAGCCCCACGCCGCCGGCCTGCGCGCCGCGGATGCATTCCTCGATGGCGTGCGTCAGGTACGGCCGGCAGGTGCAGATGTCGGAGCCGAAGACGTCGGAGCCGTTGCACTCGTCGTGCACGCGCGCCGTGAGCGTGATGCTGGGGTTGGCGAGGTCCTCGACGCGGCCGAACACGTACAGCGTCTGCCCGCCGATGGGCGGCAGGAAGACCTCGAGGTCGCTGCGCGTCACGAGCTCGGGGTACATGCCGCCGGTTTCCTCGAACAGGGCGCGGCGCAGGTCGGCCTCGCTGACCTTGAAGCGCTCCGCCACGCCCGGCAGCCACCACACCGGTTCGACCGCGATCTTGGTGACGGTGGCGCTGGCGTCGTCGAGCAGCACCTGCCCGTCGATGGCCAGGCGCTGGAAGGCGATGGCCTGCTTGATCTCCGGCAGGTGGATGTGCGCCTTGGTGACGGCGATGGTGGGCCGCACGTCGTAGCCGGCGGCCAGGTGATCGGAAAAGGCCGTCTGCACGCTGGCGCCCCAGGGGTCGATGGAGACGATCTTGTGCGCGTCGCCCCAGGCCGGGTGCGGGCCGATGGGGTCGGTGGGCGCGGTGTTGGTGAGGTCGGCGCGGTGGCCGCGCGTCAGGTTGCCGGCCGCCACGGCCAGCGCGCGGTAGACGCCGTAGCTGCCGCTGTGCGAGCCGACCACGTTGCGCTGGCTGCGGTTGGTGGTGCTGCCGACGATGGGCCCGCGTTCGGCCGCCGTGGCGGCGCCCCACACGATGGGCGGTGCGCCGCTGGCGCCCTGGCCGGGGTGCGAGGTCAGGCGGATGTGGCGCGAGGGGGAATCCATGGTGGCGTGGGCGGTGTCGGGCGAGGCCGGAAGATACGCGAGAAGCGCGGCAGCGTCCGTGCACCGCCACGGAGTGTGAGATTTTCCTTGGCATGGCCCCGGGCGCCGGGACAATGCGCAGCGACGGCCACGAGACCGTCGCGTCGTTGAACACCCGCACACCCGTTCACCCGATCACCCGAAGAAGGAGGGGACCATGCATCACCCAACGAAGACCCTGGCCCTGGTCATGGCGGCCTGCGCCGCGGCGGCCCTGGCCCTGCCGGCGCACGCTCAGTCGCGCGGCGCCAGCGCCAGCGTCACCGTCAGCGTCGTCGACGGCGCGGTGCGCGTGTCGGCCAGCCCCGTGGCCGTGCCGTCCGGCGTGAGCACGATCACCTGGCAGATGGCCACCACCGGCTGGCGCTTCGCGGCCGGCAGCATCGACTTCGGCAGCGCCGCGGGCTCGTTCAACTGCCGCGTCTTCAACGAGGGCGCGGCCATCAGCTGCAACCGCAGCAGCACGGCGCCCAAGGGCGAACTGCCCTACGTCATCCGCCTGAGCAAGGACGGCGCGATGGTCGTGCCGCCGCAGCCGACGGTCTACATCTCGCTGGAGTAAGCGAACCCGGTAAGCGAGCCCGACAGAGAGCCGGCCCGCGGCTCAGCCGCCGGCCCGGCCGGCCCGCAGCCGGCCGATGGCCTTGCCGAGTTCGGAGTCGGGCCCGGCCGCGGCCGCCTCGGCCAGCGACTCGGCCTGCTGCAGCGCCGCGGCCGCAGCGGCGCCGTCGCCGGCGCGCTGCTCGACCTCGGCCCGCTGCGTGGCCAGCAGGCCCAGGCTGATGGGGTCGCCCACGCCCTGCAGCAGGGCCGCGGCGGCTTCGAGGCCGGCCCGCGCCTCGTCCACCCGCCCGCGGCGCGCCTGTGCCAGCGCGCGGTGGCCGAGGAACTGCCCTTCGCTGCGGCGGTCACCGAGCTGGCGGGCCAGCACCAGCGCGGCGTCGTAGCGCTCCACCGCCTCGGCCGGGCGGCCGGCGCCATCGAGCACCAGGCCCAGGTTGCCCAACGCGATGCACTCCAGCCGCCGGTGGCCGAGCTCGCGCGCGGCCTCCAGGCCGCGCTGCAGCACGTCGGCGGCGTCGCTGACGTCGCCCGAGAAGAAACGCAGCATGCCGAGGTTGACCATCGTCATGGCCTCGCGCGTGCGGTCACCCAGCTCGCGCAGCACCTGCAGCGCCGCCTCGGCGTGCGCGCGGGCCGCGGCGGTGTTCCCGGCCGTGGCCTCGAGATTGCCCAGGTTGCCGAGCACCGCGCCCTCGACACGCCGCTCGCCGCACTGGCGCGCGAGCAGCAGCGCGGCGTCGTAGTGCGCACGGGCGTCGGCGGCGGCACCGGCCTCGAAGGCCAGCACGCCCAGCACGTTGAGCGCCGCGCACTGCAGCGCGAGCGCGCCGTCCTCCTTGGCCAGCGCCAGTGCCTGCTGCAGGCCCTGGCGCGCCTCGTCGGCCTGGCCGGCGCGTGCGGCCAGGCTGGCCGTGCGGATGGCCACGGCGGCCCGCGTGGCGCGGTCGTTGGCGGCCAGGGCCAGCGCGGTGGCGCTGGCATAGCGCTCCACGGCGGCCTGGCGCTGGCCAGCGGCTTCGAGCGCCATGCCGGCCACGGCGTGGGCGTGCGCGGCATCGCGGCCGGCCAGCTCCGGCATCGCCAGCACCAGCGCGGCGAGGTCGATGCCGGCCTTGAACGGGCCGCGCAGGTTGAGCGCCGCCCAGGCGGCGTCGAGCGCGCCGGCGGCCTGCGTGCAGTCGCCGCGCTGCACCGCGCGGCGGCAGGCGACGGCCAGGTTGTCGAGCTCGATGCCGCGGTCGGCGATGGCCGCGGCCGCGCTCAGCGCCGAGAACCAGGCGCCGTGCCGTGTTTCGGCGGCGCGCCGCGCGTCCTCGCCGCTGCCGCTGTAGCGGCCTTCGGTGCACAGGTGCTCGGCGGCGTAGGCCTGCACGCTGCCCAGCAACTCGAAGCGGTCGCTGCCGCGGTCGGACGAGGGCGGCCGCACGAAGCTCTTGTCGACGAGCGCGTTGACGACGTCTAGCGTCCAGGGCGGGTCGTCGAGCATGCCCAGGTCGATGACGGCCTCGGCGGCCTCGAGCGTGAAGCCGCCCTCGAACACCGACAGCTGCGCCAGCGCCGCCTTCTCGGCCGTGGGCAGCAGGCCCCAGCTCCAGTCGAAGGTCGCGCGCAGCGTGGACTGCCGGTCGAGCCGGCCGCCGCCGCTGGACAGCAGCTTGAAGCGCTCGCTCATGCGCGCCAGCAGCGCCCGCGGCGCCAGCGTGCGCACGCGCGCCGCCGCCAGCTCGATGGCCAGCGGCAGGCCGTCGAGCAGGTGCACCAGCGTCGCGATGGCGGCGAGGTCTTCGCTGTTGGGGCGGAAGTCGCGCTTGGCCGCCGCCGCGCGCTTGAGGAACAGCGCCTCGGCGTCCTCGGCCTTCATCGGCGCCAGCGCCAGCGTCTGCTCGCCGCTGATGCCGAGCACCTCGCGCGTGGTGACGAGGAAGCAGGTCTCGGGCGCGCGGTCGAGCCAGCGGCCCAGCGTCGGCTCGGCGTGGCGCGCCAGGTGCTCGAAGTTGTCCAGGATGAGCAGGCAGCGGCCGCGGCCGGCCAGCGCCTGGCCGATCTGCACGATGGGGTCTTCCTGGCCCAGCGGCAGCTCCAGGCCCTGCGCCACGGCGCTGCACATGCCCTCGACGGTGCGCGCCGGCGCGAGATCGCAGAACCACACGCCGCCCGGGAAGGCGCCCAGCCAGCTCCAGCCGAAGCGCGTGGCCAGCCGCGTCTTGCCGCCGCCGCCGATGCCCAGCAGCGAGACCAGCCGCGCGCCCTCGTCGAAGCGCTGGGCCAGCGCGCGCAGCGACGAGCGGCGGCCGACGAAGGCATCGCGCTCGGCCGGCAGCGTGTGGCGGATGGCGCGGGCGGGCAGCCACAGGCGCTCGTCGCGCGCGTCGCGCACCACGCGCCAGACCTTGGCCGAGTCCGGCGGCGGCTCGAACGGGGCGATGCCGGCGTCGGCGTCGCCCACCTCGAACAGCTCCAGCGGCTCGGGCAGGCCCTTCACCGACCAGAAGCCGTGGTTCACCACGCGCAGCGGCGTCGCACCCAGCCCGTCGACGGCGGCGCGCGTCAGCAGCGTCTGGCCGCCGAGCGCGGTGCTCATGACCCGCGCCGCCAGCGGCTTGCTGACGCCGTCCACCTCGAAGGGCTTGGCACCCAGCGCGACGTCTTCGTCGGGCGCGGCGCGGATGGTCACCTGGCCCACGTGCAGCCCGGCGCGGGCCTTCATCGGCACCGGCAGCTCGGCCAGCGCACGGTGGTAGTCGAGCGCGTAGCCCATCGCGTCGGCGGCCTGCGCGAACAGCAGCAGGAAGCCGTCGGTCTTGTCGATCTCGTGGCCGCGCCACTGGCGCAGCAGGTCGCGCGCGACGCGGTCGTGCTGCGCGGACAGCTGCGCCATCGCGGCGTCGCCCAGCTGCGAGGCCATGGCGGAGCTGTCGACCAGGTCGGTCAGCAGCAAGGCGACCGGGGCGTCGTCCATCGAGGGGTTGTTCATTGGAAGCCGCGCACCGGCAGGGCCGCGCTGCGGTGCAGCCAGTTGCGCGGCGAGTATCGCGCCGTGGCGCAGGTGGCGTGCAGCGTGTAGGCCATGCGCGACCGCGGGCTCCGGTTGGGGGCGCTGTAGTGGGGCAGCAGGCCGTGGAAGACGATCAGCGTGCCGGCCTCCACCGGCAGCGGCACGGCGGTGTCGCCGCTGGGCCAGGGGCGGGTGGAGAGCTTTTCCATGCGCAGGCGGCCGCGGTCGCCGGACTTGTCGTGCACGTAGCGCTCGCGCAGTTCGCCGCGCTCGCCACGGTGGCCGCCAGGCTCGGCCCACAGGCAGCCGTTGTCGAGCGTGGCGTCCTCGATCGCGAACCAGAAGGTCGTCACCGTGATGGGCTCGGTCTCGAAGAAGCTGGCGTCCTGGTGCCAGCCGACTTCGCCGCCGATCTCGGGCTGCTTGAAGATGACCATGCTCTGCCAGACCTGCGGCTGCTGCAGGCCCAGGTCGGCCGCCAGCGCGGCCAGCGCCGGGCCCTTGCTGAAGGCGCTGAACACGGGGTCCAGGTCGTGCATGGCGTGGCCGATCTTGTTGATGCTGCGCGCCTTGGGCACGACGAGGCGGCCGTCGGCGTCGAGCGCCTCTTCCTCGAAGAAGCAGTGCATCGCCTCGGCGCTGGCCAGCAGCCGCTCGTCGGCGACGAGGCTGCGGTCGCGCGTGGAAAAGCGGCTGGCGCCGGCGGCAGGGTCGAAGTCATCCACCAGCGCGCGGGCCCGGGCCGACAGCGCCGCCAGTTCGTCGGCGCGCTTGAAGCCCGGCAGGACGAGGAAGCCCTGCTCGGCGTAGGTGGTGCGTTGGGATGGGGTCAGCATGGGCGGGCGCCGCAGCGGGTGTTGCGTGGCGGCATCAGGGTCGGCGGCGATTCATCAGCCCCAGGGGTATGCGGCGGCATCATCCATGCTACTTCGCCCTGCCGCGATGTCATTTTCCCGAGCCGGCGCCGACCCACCGGAACCCCACACCCCACTTGGAGCCCTGCGATGCCCCAGAAGAGCCCTCTCCTGCACCCGATTGCCGCTGCCGTGGCGCTGACCATGCTCCAGGCCGGTGCATCGGCCCAGACCGCGCCGGCCAACCCGCCAGGCGGGCTCAACGTGGTGACGGTGACGGCCGAGCGGCGCATCGAGAACATCCGCGACGTGCCCAGTGCCGTGACCGCGCTGTCGGGCGAGACGCTGGAGGTGCTGAACTCCGGCGGCCAGGACGTCCGCCAGCTCGCCGGCCGCGTGCCCAGCCTGAACATCGAGAGCTCCTTCGGCCGCGCCTTCCCCCGCTTCTACATCCGCGGCATCGGCAACACCGACTTCGACCTCAACGCCAGCCAGCCGGTGAGCCTGGTGTTCGACGACATCGTCCAGGAGAACCCCATCCTCAAGGGCTTCCCGATGTTCGACCTGGCGTCGATCGAAGTGCTCAACGGCCCGCGCGGCACGCTGTTCGGCCGCAACTCGCCGGCCGGCGTGGTGCGCTTCGAGTCGGCCAAGCCCGGCCGCAAGTTCGAGGCCTACGCGCTGACGGCGCTGGGCAGCGACCGCATGCTGAACGTCGAGGGCATGATCAACACGCCGCTGGGTGACAACGCCGCGCTGCGTGTGAGCCTGCAGAGCCAGAACCGCGACGACTGGGTCACCAACACCCGCGGCCGCCCCACCGCCGAGCTTGAGGGCTACAACGACAACGCCGCCCGCGTGCAGCTGTCGCTGGCGCCGATGAAGAACCTGAACCTGCTGTTCAACGTGCACGCGCGCGACCTCAAGGGCTCGGCCCGCGTGTTCCGCGCCAACATCATCAAGCCCGGCACCAACGAGCTCGTCGACGGCTTCGACGAGAAGAAGGTCAGCCTCGACGGCATCAACAGCCAGGACGTCAAGACCATGGGCGGCAGCGTGCGCGTGCGCTACGACCTCGGTGGCATGGCGCTGACCTCGATCACCGGCTACGAGAGCGTGGAGTCGTTCTCGCGCGGCGACATCGACGGCGGCTTCGGCGCGGTGTTCCTCGGCGCGGGCAACTTCGGCCCCGGGCTGATCCCGTTCGACGCCGAGAGCGCCGACGGCCTGCCCAAGCACAGCCAGTTCACGCAGGAGTTCCGCCTCGAGAGCACCAACAAGGGCGGGCTGCAGTGGATCGCCGGCCTGTACTACTTCGACGAGTCGCTGAACATCGACAGCTTCAACTACAGCAGCCTCGGCGGCAACGTGCAGAACGGCTACGCCACGCAGCAGCAGGACAACAAGGCCTATGCGGTGTACGGCACGGTCAACGTCGACCTCACCGACAGCCTGAAGCTGCGCGGCGGCCTGCGCTACACCAAGGACGACAAGGACTTCGTCGCCGACCGCCTGCAGGCGCCGCCGTTCAGCCCCACCTTCATCGGCCGCCGCACCGCCAACACCAGCGCCACCAACACCAGCGGCGACCTCTCCGTGACCTACGCGCTCAGCCGCACGGCCAACGTCTACGGCCGTGTCGCCACCGGCTTCCGCGCGCCCAGCATCCAGGGCCGCCTGCTGTTCGGCGACACGCTGTCGGTGGCCAAGAGCGAGAAGGTCACCAGCTACGAGGCCGGCTACAAGGCCGACCTGATGAACCGCCGCGCGCGCGTGGCCTTCAACGTCTTCAGCTACGACATCAAGGACCAGCAGCTCACCGCGGTGGGCGGCGCGGCCAACTTCAACCAGCTCGTCAACGCCGCCAAGACCACCGGTCGCGGCGCGGAGTTCGACTTCAAGCTGCTGCCCAGCGACAACCTGCTGCTGGGCCTGAGCGGCAGCGTCAACAAGACCAAGATCAAGGATCCCAACCTCTTCGTCGATGCCTGCGGCAGCGGCTGCACCGTGAAGGACCCGATCGTGCGGCCGATCGATCCGTCGATCGGCAAGTTCGCGCCGACGGTCTCGATCAACGGCAACTCGCTGCCCCAGGCACCGGAGACCACGCTGAACTTCAACGCCCGCTACAGCATGCCGGTGGCCGGCGGCGAGCTCTACGTGCTGACCGACTGGACCTACCGCAGCAAGATCAACTTCTTCCTGTACGAGAGCGTCGAGTTCACCGGCAAGCCGCTCACCGAAGGCGGCCTGCGTGTGGGCTACACCTTCGGCGACGGCAAGTACGAGGCGGCGGCCTTCGTGCGCAACCTCACCAACCAGATCCGGGTGGTGGGCGGCATCGACTTCAACAACCTCACCGGCTTCATCAACGAGCCGCGCACCTTCGGCGCCTCGTTCAAAGCCAGCTTCTGATGAGGCGCGCGGCGGTCATCACCGCCGCGCTGGCCCTGGTGGCCGGCGCGGCGGCGGCCCAGCCGGCGATCATCTTCGAGCTCGGCGGCAAGAACGACAAGAGCTTCGGCGAGGCCGCCTGGCGCGGCGCCGAGGCCTGGAAGAAGGAAGCCGGCAAGCCCTACCTCGAGTTCGAGATCGCCAACGCGCCGCAACGCGAGCAGGCGGCGCGGCGCTTCGCCGAGCGCGGCGCCAGCCCCATCGTCGGCGTCGGCTTCCCGCAGGCCAGCGCCATCGACAAGGTGGCTCGCGACTTCCCGAGGCTGCAGTTCGCGATCATCGACATGGTGGTGGACCTGCCCAACGTGCAGAGCTTCGTCTACCGCGAGCACGAGGGCGCGTTCCTCGTGGGCATGCTGGCCGCGCTGGCCAGCAAGACGGGCACGGTGGGCTTCGTGGGCGGGCAGGACATCCCGCTCGTGCGCAAGGTGCTGTGCGGCTACGAGCAGGGCGCGCGCTTTGCCCGGCCCGCCGTCAAGCTCACCTCGGCCATGACCGGCACCACCAACGCCGCCTGGACCGACCCCGCCCGCGGTGCCGAACTCGCCAAGACGCAGATCGCGCAGGGCGCCGATGTGCTGTTCGCCGCCGCCGGCACCACCGGCCTGGGCGTGCTGCAGGCGGCCAAGGACGGTGGCGTCTACGGCATCGGCGTCGACGTGAACCAGAACCACCTGCACCCGGGCACCATGCTCACGAGCATGCTCAAGCGCGTGGATCTCGCGGTGCTGCAGGCCTTCCGCGGCGTGCAGCCGGGGGTCACGGTGCTGGGGCTGAAGGAGGGCGCGCTGGACTACGCGCTCGACGAGCACAACGCCAGGCTCATCACCCCCGAGATGAAGCGGCGCGTCGACGCCGCCAAGGCCGAGATCATCGCCGGCCGGCTGAAGGTGATCGACTCCAGCGTGACCGGCCAGTGCCGCTGACAATGCCCGCATGCGGGCCCTCTGCCAACTCGCCCACGGGCTGATCTTCGCGCTGCTGGCGGCGCTGCCGGCCGCGGCGGCCTGGGCGGCCGAGCCGGTGCCGGTGGGCTCCAAGCGCTTCACCGAGAGCTACGTGCTTGGCGAGATCGTCACCCAGACGCTGGTGGCGGCGGGCATGCCGGCGGTGCACCGCCAGGGCCTGGGCAACACCGCCATCCTCGAGCAGGCGCTGGCCCGCGGCGAGGTGCAGGTGTACCCCGAGTACACCGGCACCATCGCCCGCGAACTGCTGAAGTTGCCCGCCGATGCCGCGCCGACGCTGGCCGAGCTGAACACCGTGCTGGCCGCGCGCGGCCTGAAGGCGGCGGTGCCGCTGGGCTTCAACAACACTTACGCGCTGGCGCTGCGAGAGGCCGATGCGCAGCGGCTGGGCGTGGCCACGATTTCCGACCTGGCGCGGCTGCCGCCGGCCACGCTGGCTTCGCTGCGCGCCGGGCTGTCGCACGAGTTCCTGGTGCGTGCCGACGGCTGGCCGGCGCTGGCCCGCGCCTACGGCCTGGCGATCAAGCCCGGCGCCGGGCTCGACCACGGCCTGGCCTTCAAGGCCCTGGCCGGCGGGCAGGTGGACCTGATCGATGTCTACAGCACCGATGCGCAGATCGGCCGCCTGGGCCTGCGCGTGCTGAAGGACGACCGCGGCTTCTTCCCGCGGTACGACGCCGTGCTGCTGATGCAGGGCACGCTGCCCGAGCCCGCGCAGCGCGCGCTGGCCGCGCTGCAGGGGCGGCTTCCCGAGGCGACGATGATCGCGCTCAACGCCGAGGCCGAGGTCGACGGCCGGCCCTTCGCCGACATCGCGCGCGACTTCCTGGCCCGCCCGGCCGGCCAGGCCGCCGCGTCAACGGGGGCCCCCGCGGCGCGGCCGGGCTTCGTCGAGCGGCTGCTGGCGCCCGACCTGGGCCGGCTGCTCGCGCAGCACCTGGCGCTGGTGTTCGGCTCGCTCGTGCTGGCCGTGGCCGTGGGCGTGCCGCTGGGCGTGTGGGCGCAGGCGCGGCCCCGCGCGGGCGCCGTGCTGCGCAGTGCCGTGGGCCTGCTGCAGACCGTGCCCTCGCTGGCGCTGCTGGCGGTGCTGGTGGCGGTGCTCGGCCGCATCGGCTTCGTGCCGGCGCTGGTGGCGCTGTTCGCCTACGCGCTGCTGCCGATCGTGGCCAACACCATCGCGGGCCTGGCGGCGGTGCCCGCCGGGCTGGTGCAGGCGGCACAGGCCCTGGGCCTGCAACGCCGCGACATCCTGCGCCACGTGATGCTGCCGCTGGCGCTGCCGGTGCTGCTGGCCGGCGTCACCACGGCCGCCGTCATCAACGTCGGCACGGCCACCGTGGCCGCCTTCGTCGGCGCCGGGGGCCTGGGCGAGCGCATCGTGGCCGGCCTGGCCGTCAACGAGCCGGCGCAGATGCTCGCCGGCGCCGTGCCGGCGGCGCTGCTGGCGGTGCTGGTGCAGCTGGGCTTCGGCGCGCTGGAACGCAGGGCCCGGCGATGGACCTGAGCTCACCCGGCGACACGGCGGTGCGGCTGCTGGGCCGCCAGCCCTACGCCGCCACGCTGCAGGCGATGCGCGACTTCACCGCGGCGCGCAACGAGGCCACGGCCGACGAGATCTGGCTCGTCGAGCACGAGCCGGTGTTCACGCAGGGCCTGGCCGGGCAGGCCGGCCACCTGCTCGCGCCCGGCGACATCCCGGTGGTGGCCACGGAACGTGGCGGTCAGGTCACGTACCACGGCCCCGGGCAGGTGGTGGCCTACCCGCTGCTGGACCTGCGGCGCCGCGGCTACTTCGTCAAGGAGTACGTGTTCCGCATCGAGGCCGCGCTGCTCGACACGCTGGCCGACGCCGGCGTCACTGGCCACCGCGTGCGCGGCGCGCCGGGCATCTACGTGCGGCTGGACGATCCCTTCGGCCATGCCGCGCTGCCGCCGCCGCTGCCCGGTGCCGACCCGATGCGCGGCCTGGGCAAGATCGCCGCGCTGGGCATCAAGGTGAGCCGGCATTGCACGTACCACGGCCTGGCGCTGAACGTCGCGATGGACCTCGAGCCCTTCGGCCGCATCAACCCCTGCGGCTATGCCGGCCTGCGAACGGTGGACCTGGCCACGCTGGGCGTGTCTGCCACGTGGGACGAGGTGGCGCCGCGGCTGGCGGCCCACCTGCAGCGGCGCCTCGCGCCCTGAGCCCACCGGGGCCCCGGCCTGGGCTTCAGGCCGGCAGCAGCGTGCGCAGCGCGCGCTCCATCGCGTCGAGCTGCAGCGGCTTGGTCCAGCAGTCGGTGAAGCCGGCGGCCAGGGCCTCGTCTCGACGCTGCGGCAGGGCATCGGCCGTGAACATCACGGCGCACAGCGGCTCGCCGCGGTGCTGCTGCAGCGCGCCGAGCAGGGCCAGGCCGTCGGTGTCGGGCAGCTGGCGGTCGATGATCCAGAGATCGAAGCGCCCGCCCGAGGCCAGGGCCTCGGCGCCGGTGCGGAACACCGTCAGCCGCAGTTCGGTGCGCGCGCCGAGCATGGCCGAGAGCAGCTCGATGTTGGTCTCGTTGTCCTCGACGTAGGCCACGCGCCCGGCCAGCCGGCGCGGGGTTGCGGGTGGCGTCTCGGCCAGCGGCAGCCACAGGCTGAAGGTCGTGCCTTCGCCGGGCCGGCTGTGCACGGCGATGCGGCCCTGCATGGCCTCCACCAGGCGCTTGCAGGTGGCCAGGCCCAGGCCGCTGCCGGGTACGCCGCGCGATTCGGCGTCGAGCCGCTCGAAGGGCCTGAACAGCCTCGACAGCTGCCGGCCCTCGATGCCGGGGCCGCCGTCAGAGACATCGAGCCGCAGCTCGTGGCCCTCGACGGCGCCGCGCAGCGACACCCAGCCGCCATCGTGGTTGAACTTGATGGCGTTGCCGACGAGGTTGCCCAGCACCTGCAGCAGTCGCGTGCGGTCGGCACGGGCCGGCGGCAGGCCCGCCACGGCGTGGGTGAGCCGGATGCCGCGACGCTCGGCCTCGGGGCCGTTGAGCGCCGCGGCATCGGCCACGACCGCGGCGGTGTCCACCGGCTCCGCCACCGGGGCGGCCTCGCGCAGCTCGTCGGTGCTGATGGCGAGCACGTCGTCCACCAGGTGCAGCAGGTGCTCGGCCGCGGTCTCGATGCGCTGCAGGTCGGCCTGCTGCGTGGCCGAGAGCTGCTCGGCGTCGCGCTCGGCCAGCAGCCGCGCGAAGCCCAGCACCGCGGCCAGCGGCGTGCGCAGGTCATGGCTCCAGCGCGCCAGGAACTCGGTGCGCGCGCGCTCGGACTCTCGCGCCGCCAGCGTGCTGGCGTTGTCGGCCACGGCCTGGCGCAGGCGGCGGCGCATGGCGTCCAGCGCGTCGGCCAGCGAGGCGATCTCGTCGCTGCCCTCCACCGACACGCTGTCCTCGAACTGCCCGTCGGCGATGCGGGCCGAGGCCTGCTTCAGCCGCTGCAGGCGCCGCACCGTGGTGTCCTCGAACTCGCGGTACACGAGCGCCAGCGCCAGCATCACCAGCAGCATGCCGCCCAGCGAGGCCAGGCGCAGCACCTCGGCACGTTCCTGCTGCGCCCGCGTGCGGGCCTGCAGCTGCGTGCTCACGTCGCGCGAGACGGCGAGCAGCCGCTCGATGGCCGTCGTGCCCTCGGTGAAGTGCTGCAGGGCGGCCTCGCCGCCGCCCTGGCGGGCCAGCACCTGCGCGATCGAGCGCTGCGTGAACACCTCCACCTCGGCCAGCGCGGCCTTCAGGCGCAGCGTGACCGAGCCCTCGCGCGAACCTTCGGCGGTGCTCAGGCGGTCCAGCTCGGGCAGCGAGCGCGTGTCGGCCTCCAGCAGCTCCAGCCGCAGCGCCACGGCGCCGGCGAACATCAGGTGCCGCGAGGTCTCCGGGGCGCTGAACTGCTCCTGCTGCAGCACCGCGCTGCCCCAGCCGCGCTGGCGGCCGACGGACTCCACCAGCATCGGCAGCGCCACGAAGGCCAGGTCGTAGGCGCCGGCCAGCTGCGGCCCGTTGCTGGTGGCGCCGCGTGTGCCCGTGTGGTGCATCAGCACCAGCAACTGGTCGATCACGTGGTTGTGCCGCTCGAAGTTGCGCATCGGCTCCATCGCGTCGGGCAACTGCTTCAGAGCCCGCACATCGGCCGCCAGCTGCCGCGGCGAGGGCAGGTCCGGGCGGCCCTCGGCGTCGTCGGGCAGGGCCTCGAGCATCTGCACCAGCGCCTTCTCCACCGCCTGCTGCTGCTGCACGAGCCGGCTCGACAGGCCCTCGCCGCCGGCCAGCACGGTGGCCGTGAGGCCGCGGTGCAGGGCCAGCGCCTCGATGAGGTCGCGCGCGCGGGCGGCCCGGTCCAGCGCCTCGGCGCGGCTCTTGGTGACCTGCACCTGACCGTGGAACTGGGCGGCGGCATAACCCGCCAGCGCACACAGCGGGCCGGCCACCAGCACGCCGACGACCAGGAACTTGGTGCGGAAGCTCATCCGCACGAACCACGCCCGCAGCCGCTGCACGGCCAGGCCGCCCCGGGCGGGAGCCTCGCGGTCGGTGCGGGAGATCGGGCGGGTCTCGGGCATCGTCACGGCAAAGGCCCAGTATGCGGGCGCCAATCGCCACCAACCGACGGATTGTCGATAGACCTGCCCGCGCGCGGGCTACCCCGACCCGCCGTGGGGTCAGAACGCCACGATGCCGGTGATGGCGCGGCCCAGGATCAGCGCGTGGATGTCGTGCGTGCCCTCGTAGGTGTTCACGACCTCGAGGTTGACGAGGTGGCGTGCCACGCCGTACTCGTCAGAAATGCCATTGCCGCCCATCATGTCGCGTGCGGTGCGGGCGATGTCGAGCGCCTTGCCGCAGCTGTTGCGCTTGAGGATGCTGGTGGCCTCCACCGAGGCGATGCCCTCGTCCTTCATGCGGCCCAGGCGCAGGCAGCCCTGCAGGCCCAGGCTGATGTCGGTGGCCATGTCCGCGAGCTTCTTCTGGATCAGCTGATTCGCGGCCAGCGGCTTGCCGAACTGCTGGCGGTCCAGCACGTACTGGCGGGCGCGGGCGTAGCAGTCCTCGGCCGCGCCCAGGGCGCCCCAGGCGATGCCGTAGCGCGCGCTGTTCAGGCAGGTGAACGGGCCCTTCAGGCCGCGCACGTCGGGGAAGGCGTTCTCCTCGGGAACGAACACGCCGTCCATGACGATCTCGCCGGTGAGGCTGGCGCGCAGGCCGACCTTGCCCTTGATGGCCGGGGCACTCAGCCCCTTCATGCCCTTGTCGAGGATGAAGCCGCGGATCTGGCCGGCGTCGTCCTTGGCCCACACCACGAAGACATCGGCGAACGGCGAGTTGCTGATCCACATCTTGCTGCCGGTGAGGCTGTAGCCGCCCGGCACCGCCTTGGCGCGCGTGACCATGCTGCCGGGGTCGGAGCCGTGGTTGGGCTCGGTCAGGCCGAAGCAGCCGATCCACTCGCCGCGCGCCAGCTTCGGCAGGTACTTCTGGCGCTGCGCCTCGGTGCCGAACTCGAAGATCGGCAGCATCACCAGCGAGCTCTGCACGCTCATCATGCTGCGGTAGCCGCTGTCGACGCGCTCGACCTCGCGCGCCACGAGGCCGTAGCACACGTAGTTGAGGCCGGCGCCGCCGTAGGCCTCGGGGATGGTGGCGCCGAGCAGGCCGAGCTCGCCCATCTCGCGGAAGATGGCCGGGTCGGTGGTCTCGGTGCGGAAGGCCTCGAGCACGCGCGAGGCCAGGCGGTCCTGGCAGTAGGCCGCGGCGGCGTCGCGCACGGCGCGTTCGTCGTCGCTGAGCTGCTGGTCCAGCAGCAGTGGGTCGTCCCAGTGAAAGGCGGCTTTGGCCATGGTGGTGTCCTTGGATGGAATCAGACTTGGTTGGGGTCGGCGCCGAGCACGGCCGTGACCTCGATCTCGACCTGCGCGCGGTCTTCGATCAGCGCGGCCACCTGCACGGCGGTCATCGCGATGCCGAAGTCGCCGATCAGCTCGCGGAACACGGTGCCGATCTCGCGGGCCCGCGCCGCGTACTCGCGCTTGTCGGTCAGGTACCAGGTCATGCGGGTGATGTGCTCGGGGCGCGCGCCGGCTTCGGCCAGCACCTCGACCACGTTCTGCAGCGCCTGCCGCACCTGGGCGACGAGGTCGTCGGAGTGGAACACGCCCTGCGTGTCCCAGCCGATCATGCCGGCCAAGAAGATGTGCCGGCCGGTGGCCGCCACGCCGTTGGCGTAGCCCTTGGGGCGCGCCCAGTGCGGGGGTTGCAGGATCTGCTTCATGGGTTTTTCAGGAGGTCGCGGCCGATGATGAGCTGCTGCACCTCGGTGGCGCCCTCGTAGATGCGCAGCGAGCGGATCTCGCGGTAGAGCTGCTCGGCGATCTGACCGCGTGTCACGCCCAGGCCGCCGAACAGCTGCACCGCGGCGTCGATGACCTGCTGCGCGCCTTCGGTCGCGGCGAGTTTGGCCATCGCGGCGGCGCGCGTGACGTTCAATCCCTGGTCACGCTCCCAGGCGGCGCGGTAGGTCAGCAGCGCGGCGCTGTCCACGTTAAGCGCCATCTGCGCGAGCCTGGCCTGCGTGAGCTGGAAGTCGGCGAGCTGCTGGCCGAACATCGGCCGCGCCTTGGCGCGCGCCAGGCCTTCTTCGAGCGCCCGCCGCGCAAAGCCCAGCGCGGCGGCGGCCACGCTGGTGCGGAACACGTCCAGCGTGCGCATGGCGATCTTGAAGCCCTCGCCGGCGGCGCCGATGCGGCTGTCCAGCGGCACGCGGCAGTTCGTGAAGCGCAGCCGCGCCAGCGGGTGCGGCGCGATGACCTCGATGCGCTCGGCGATCTCGAAGCCCGGCGTGCCGGCCTCGACGACGAAGGCGCTGATGCCGCGGCTGCCCGGTGCTTCGCCGGTGCGGCAGAACACCACGTAGACATCGGCGATGCCGCCGTTGCTGATCCAGGTCTTCTCGCCATCGATCAAGGCGTGGTCGCCCTCGATGCGCGCTGCGCACTGCATCGCTGCCACGTCGGAGCCGGCCTCGGGCTCGCTCAGCGCGAACGCCGTGATGAGTTCACCGCGGGCCACGCGCGGCAGCCAGCGCTCGCGCTGCGCCGGCGTGCCGGCCAGCGACAGCGCGCCCGAGCCCAGGCCCTGCATGGCAAAGGCGAAGTCGGCCAGGCCGTTGTGGCGGGCCAGCACCTCGCGCGTGAGGCACAGCTGCCGGGTGTCGAGCGTGTCGCGCTCGGTCAGCGCCACGGCGTGCCGCAGCCAGCCGGCGGCGCCCAGTTGCCGCACCAGGGCGCGGCACGCGGCGTCGACGTCGTCGCCGTGCTGGTCGCGCACCTCGGTGGCGGCCCAGGCGTCCAGAGCCGCGGCGAACTCGCGATGACGCGGCTCGAAGAAGGGCCAGTGCAGATGCGTCAGGCTCATCGCTCAGTCGCCCTTGAACACCGGCTTGCCCTTCGCTACGAAGGCCTCGTACGCGCGGCGGAAGTCTTCGGTGAGCATGCAGATGGCCTGCGCCTGCGCCTCGCTCTCGATGGCGGCATCGAGGCCCATGTCCCATTCCTGATGCAGCATGGTCTTGGTGATGCCGTTGGCAAAGGTGGGGCCGGCGGCGATGTCGCGGGCCAGCTTCATCGCCTCCTCGTGCAGCGCCTCGGGCGCGACGAGCCGGTTGTAGAAGCCCCAGGCGGCCGCCTCCTCGCCGCCGAGCGCCCGCCCGGTGTACAGCCACTCGCTGGCGCGGCCCTGGCCCACGATGCGCGGCAGCATCGCGCAGGCGCCCATGTCGCAGCCCGCCAGGCCCACGCGGTTGAAGAGGAACGCCGTCTTGCTGCGGGCCGTGCCGAGGCGCAGGTCGGAGGCCATGGCGAGGATGGCGCCAGCCCCGGCGCACACGCCGTCGACCGCGGCCACGATAGGCTGCGGGCAGTGCCGCATGGCCTTGACCAGCTCGCCCGTCATGCGCGTGAACATCAGCAGCTCTGGCGCCTTCAGTTGCAGCAGCGGGCCGATGATCTCGTGCACGTCGCCGCCGCTGCAGAAATTGCCACCGGCGCCCTGCAGCAGCACCACGTGCACGTCGGTGGCGTGGCGCAGGCGGTGGAACAGGTCGCGCAGCTCGGCGTAGCTGGCAAAGGTGAGCGGGTTCTTGCGCTCGGGGCGGTTGAGCGTGATCGTGGCCACGCCGGCATCGACCTGCCAGCCGAAGTGGGTGGCTTCGTAGCCGGCCATCGCCACGCGGTTGCCGGCGCTGAGTTGCGGATCCACACGTTCACTCATCAAGCACCTCGTGCGCGCTGGAACAGCGCCTCCATCTGCGCCTTGCCGCTCTGGTAGGGCGCCGGCCAATCCACGCCGGTGTAGCCGATGCGCGCGGCCTCCTGCAGCGTCCAGGCCGGGTTGGCCAGGTGCGGCCGCGCGATGGCGCACAGGTCGGCGCGGCCGGCGCTGATGATGCTGTTCACGTGGTCGGCCTCGCTGATGGCGCCCACGGCGATGGTGGCGATGCCGGCCTCGTTGCGCACGCGGTCGGCAAACGGCGTCTGGTACATGCGGCCGTAGACCGGCTTCTGCTCGGGGCTCACCTGGCCGGAGCTGCAGTCGATCAGGTCCGCCCCGGCGGCCTTGAAGGCGCGCGCGATGGCCACCGCGTCGGCCGGCGTGGTGCCGCCCGGCACCCAGTCGTGCGCGCTGATGCGCACGCTGATGGGCTTGTCTGCCGGCCACGCGGCGCGCACGGCGGCGAACACCTCGAGCGGAAAGCGCAGCCGGTTCTCGAGCGGGCCGCCGTAGGCATCGCTGCGCCGGTTGGTGAGCGGCGAGATGAAGCTGGAGAGCAGGTAGCCATGCGCCGCGTGCAGCTCCAGCCAGTCGAAGCCGGCCTCGGCGGCGCGGCGCGTGGCGGCGACGAAGTCGGCGATCACGCGGTCCATGTCGTCGCGGGTCATCGCGCGCGGTACCGCGCCATCGGGCAAGTAGGGCAGGGCGCTGGCGGCGAGCAACGGCCAGTTGCCCTCGGCGAGCGGCTGGTCGGCCCCCGTGTGCTGCCAGGGCGCGTTGGTGCTGCCCTTGGCGCCGGCGTGGCCAAGCTGGACGCCGATCTTCGCGCTGCTGTCGCGGTGCACCGCAGCCACGATGCGCGCCCAGGCGTCGCGCTGCACGTCGTTCCACAACCCCGGGCAGCCGGGCGTGATGCGCGCGTCGGGGCTGGTGCAGGTCATCTCGGCCATCACGAGGCCGGCGCCGCCCAGGGCGCGGGCGCCCAGGTGCACAAGGTGGTAGTCGCCGGGCACGCCGTCGGTGCAGCGGTACTGCGCCATCGGGCTGACGACGACGCGGTTCTTCAGCGTCACGCCGCGCACCGTGTAAGGCGTGAACATCGGCGGGACCGCAGGCCCCGGCGGCAGGCCGGCGCGCTGCGCGAACCAGCGCTCGAAGCCCTCGAGCCAGCCCTTGTCGCGCAGGCGCAGGTTCTCGTGGCTGATGCGCTGGCTGCGCGTGAGCAGGCTGTACATGAACTGCTCGGGCTCCAGCGCGTCGCAGTAGCGCTCGCCGCAGATCTCGAACCACTCCATCGCGTTCCAGGCCGCGTTCTGCAGGCGCAGCACCTCCACCGCGCGCAGGCACTGGTATTCCTCCAGCACCTCGCCGATGCGGCCCGGCTCGGTACGGTGGCGGCGGAAGAGGCGCGCCAGCTCGATGGCGTCTTCGAGCGCCAGCTTGGTGCCCGAGCCGATGGCGAAGTGCGCCGTGTGCACCGCGTCGCCCATCAGCACCACATGCTGCGGGCCCTGCGGCGTGGTGGTCTTCAGCCACCACTGCTGGCACTTCACCTGCTGGAAGTTCAGCCACGCGCTGCCGCGCAGGTGGCGCGCATTGCTCAGCAGCTTGGCTCCGCCCAAGTCGCGCGCGAAGAGGCGCTCGCAGAACGCGATGCTCTCGTCGGGCGTGGCGGTGTCCAGGCCGTGGGCCTGCCACACGGCCTCGGGGCACTCGACGATGTAGGTGCTGGTCTCGGCGTCGAACTGGTAGATGTGGGCCTGGAACCAGCCGTGCTCCGTCTTCTCGAAGACGAAGGTGAAGGGCTCGTAGCGCTTCTTCGTGCCCAGCCAGATGTAGCGGTTGGGCCGCGTCACGATGTCGGGCTTGAAGGTCTGGGCGTACTTGCCGCGGATGCGCGAGTTGATGCCGTCGCAGGCGACGATCAGGTCGGCATCGGGCCAGGCGCTCTCGTCCTCGGCCTCGGTCTCGAACACCAGCTTCACGCCCAGGGCCTCGCAGCGGGCCTGCAGGATGTTCAGCAGCTTCTTGCGGCCGATGCCGACGAAGCCGTGGCCGCCGGAGCGGATCGTGCGGCCCTTGAACTGCAGCTCGATGTCGTCCCAGTGCGCAAAGCCGGCCTCGATGGCGTCGGCCACCTCGCGGTCGGCGGCGCGCAGGTTCTCGAGCGTGGCGTCGGAGAACACCACGCCCCAGCCGAAGGTGTCGTACGGGCGGTTGCGCTCGACCACCGTGATGTCGTGCGCCGGGTCGAGCTGCTTCATCAGCAGCCCGAACGCCAGCCCCGCCGGGCCGCCACCGATGCAGACGATCTTCATGGCCTGGCCCGCGCGTCGCTCAGCGGTTGACGTCCACCACCAGCCGCCCGCGCACGCGGCCGGCCAGGATGTCGGGGCCGGCGGCCAGTGCGCCGTCCAGGCCCACCTCGGTGGTCAGCGCGTCGAGCTTGGCGAGGTCGAGATCGCGCGCCAGCCGCGCCCAGGCCTCGGCGCGGCGCGACATCGGGGCCATCACGCTGTCGATGCCGCAGAGCGTGATGCCGCGCAGGATGAACGGCGCCACGCTGCCGGGCAAGTCCATGCCCTGCGCCAGACCGCAGGCCGCCACCGTGCCGCCGTAGCGCGTGGTGGCACAGGCATTGGCGAGCGTGTGGCTGCCGACGGAATCGACGACGCCGGCCCAGCGCTCCTTGCCCAGCGGCTTGCCGGGCGCCGAGAGCTCCTCGCGCGCGATGACCTCGGCCGCGCCCAGACCCTTCAGGAACTCGGCTTCGGCCGCCCGCCCGGTGCTGGCGACGACGCGGAAGCCCAGCTTCGACAGCAGCGCCACCGCGATGCTGCCCACGCCGCCGGCGGCACCGGTCACGAGCACGTCGCCGGAGCCGGGTGCGACGCCGTGCTTCTCGAGCGCCAGCACGCACAGCATCGCCGTATAGCCCGCGGTGCCGATGGCCATGGCCTGCCGCGCGCTCAGGCCCGCGGGCAAGGGCAGCAGCCAGTCGGCCTTGACGCGCGCCTTCTGCGCCAGGCCGCCGGCGTGCGTTTCGCCGACGCCGAAGCCGTTCAGCAGCACGGCGTCGCCGGGCTTGAAGCGCGCGTCATCGCTGGCGCTCACCGTGCCGGCGAAGTCGATGCCCGCGTGCAGCGGGAACTTGCGCACCACCGGGCTCTTGCCGGTGATGGCCAGGCCGTCCTTGTAGTTGACGGTGCTGTAGGCGATGTCGACCGTGACACCCCCCTCGACGGCCGGCAGCGCCGACTCGTCCACCAGCTTCACGGCCGCGCGGTAGCCGGCGTCGTCCTTCTCGATGACCAGGGCCTTGAACATGGATCGCATCGTGTGCTCGAACAGGGGCCGGCAGTGTGACACGCGGCGCCGGCGTACCATCTCCGGCATGGCCCTGTGTACGAGGCGATCCCCGAGGCGGTGGCGCATCGCGGCAACCGGCGTTCTCGCGCTGCTCGCGGCGGCCTGCGCACAGCTCCCGGCGCCGGCGCCCGGCACGGCGGCCGACGAGGTGCGCCGAACCTGGGGCGCCCCCACCGGCACCTACGCCTTGCCGGGCGGCGGCACGCGGCTGGAGTACGCCACCGGCCCCTACGGCCGCACCACCTGGATGATCGACCTCGACGCCGCCGGCCGCGTGGCCCGCGCGCGCCAGGTGCTCACGCCTGAGATCCTGTTTTCGCTGCCCGCCGGGGCGCTGGACCGCGCCGCCCTGCAGCGCGAACTCGGCCGCCCGGGCGAGGTGCGCGGTGTGCACGGCGGCGGCCAGACCTGGTACTGGCGCTACGAGACGAACGACTGCCTCTGGATGGCCGCGTCCCTCACGCCGGCCGGTGTCTTCACCGGCGGCTCGCTGATGGTCGACCCGGGCTGCGACGCCAAGTCCGACGGCTTCGACTGAACCCGGTCGGCCCCTGGCCTTGTCGTCAGGCCAGGACGGCGCGCAAGGCCTGCCCGAGCAGCGCGAGCGCCTCGTCGAGTTCGTCGTCGGTGATGTTCAGCGCCGGCATCAGCCGGATCACCGACGGCCGCGGCGCGTTCAGCAGCAGCCCCACCGGCGCCCCCTCGCGGGCCGCGGCCACCACCGCGTCGGCGTGGTCGCCGCGCAGCACCAGCGCGCGCAGCAGGCCCAGCCCGCGCTCGCCCACGAGGCCGTGCTCGCGGACCAGCGCCTGCAGGCCGCGCTCGAGCCGCCGCGCCCGTTGCTGCACGCCGGCGAGGAACTCGTCGCGGCAGACCTCGTTCACCACCGCCAGCCCCACCGCCGCCATCAAGGGGTTGCCGCAGTAGGTGCCGCCCTGGTCGCCGGGCTCGAAGCAGTCGAAGGCGTCCTTGGCCAGCAACGCCGCCAGCGGCACGCCGCCGCCGATGCCCTTGGCCAGCGTCATCAGGTCGGGCTCGATGCCGTAATGCTGGTGCACGAAGGCCGTGCCGCAGCGGCCGATGCCCGTCTGCACCTCGTCGACGATCAGCAGCACGCCCCGCTCGCGGGTGAGTGCGCGCAGTTCGCGCACGAAGCCGGGGTCGGCCGGACGCACGCCGGCTTCGCCCTGCACCAGTTCGATCATCACCGCCACCGTGTGGGCGCCGATCGCGCGCTCGACCGAGCCGATGTCGTTGAACCGCGCCTTGGCAAAGCCGGCCGGCATCGGCGGGTACAGCGTGTCCCAGCCGCGCTTGCCCGAGGCGCTCATCATCGCCAGGGTGCGGCCGTGGAAGCCGTCGTCGAAGCCGATGACCTCGTGCGCGCCGCCGCGGTGCCGGCTGCCCCAGCGGCGCGCCAGCTTCACCGCGCCCTCGTTGGCTTCGGCGCCCGAGCTGCACAGGAACACGCGCTCCAGGCCGCTCAGCGCCGCCAGGCGGTCGCACAGCGCGATCATCGGCCGGTTGTGGAAGGCCGGGCTCGCGTTGACGAGCCGCCCGGCCTGGCGGGCCAGTGCCTGCGCGATGACGTCCGGGCTGTGGCCCAGGCTGTTGACGGCCCAGCCCTGCACGAGGTCGAGATGGCGCTTGCCGGCTTCGTCGGTGAGCCAGGAGCCGCGGCCCTCGACGAACACGGTGTCGGGGCGCGTGGTGATGGTGAGCAGGCTGTTCATGCGTCGGTTCTCCAGTCGTGGTCCATCTGCCGGGCCGTGCGCTGCGCGAGATCGGCACCGTGCAGGCGCGCAACGAGGTGCAGGCTCATGTCGATGCCGGCCGAGATGCCGGCCGAGGTGACCACGGCCCCTTCATCCACCCAGCGCACGCCTTCGCGCACCCGCACCGCGGGCCGCAGCGCACGCAGGGCGTCGAGGTCTTCCCAGTGCGTGGTGGCCTCGCGGCCGTCGAGCACGCCGGTCTGCGCCAGCAGCAGCGCGCCGGTGCACACCGAGGCCAGCAGCGGCACCTCGCGCGCCTGGCGCTGGAGCCACGCCGCCAGGCCCGGGCGGGCGAGCTCGGCGTCGACGACGCCACCGGGCACGATCAGGGCCGCGAGCGTCGGGTGCTCGTGCAGGCTGAACGGCGCCTGCAGCCGCAGGCCCGCGCGGGCCTGCACCTCGGGGCCGGCCGTGCCGATGAGGTGCACCGCAAAGAGCGCCGCCGTGCCGGCCGGCTGGCTGCGCGCGTGCACCCGCGCCGCGGTCGTGAAGACCTCGTAGGGGCCGGCCAGGTCGAGCAGCTCGACGCCATCGAAAGCCAGGATGCCGATGTTCATGGCCGTGAGCTTGCGGCACACAGCCCGTGGCCGCCATGACGCAGTTGCCACCTTTTCTGCCATCGCACCCGGTGGCCGGCTCTGCGATGATCGCGGCATGGGTTGCCGCATCGCCTTCGTGCTGTTCCCGGGCTTCCAGCAGCTCGATCTCGCCGGGCCGATGGCCGTGTTCGAGGTCGCGCGGCTGGCGCGGCCCGGCAGCTACACGTGGCGGCTGGTGGCCAGCACGCCGGGGCCGGTGCGCAGCTCGGCCGGTGTCGACTGGCCGGCCACGGCGCTGCCGCGGCGGCTGGACGAGGTCGACGTCGTCATGGTGATCGGTGGCGACGGCGTCGACGCGGCCTGCCGCGACACGCGGCTGATCGCCTGGCTGCAGCGCGCGGGCCGCTCGGGCGCGCGCATCGCCAGCATCTGCAGCGGCAGCATCGTGCTGGCCGCCGCCGGGCTGCTGGACGAGCGTGCGGCCACCACGCACTGGTCGCGCAGCCGGCAGTTCGAGACCGAGTTCCCGCGCGTGCGGCTGCAGCCCGATCGCATCTTCGTGCGCGAGCCCGCGCGGCGCCGCCGCGGCGGCCGCCTGCCCGAGCTGTGGACGAGCGCCGGCATGACCGCCGGCATCGACCTGTGCCTGGCGCTGCTGGCGCACGACCACGGCGAGGCGCTTGAGCGCGAGGCCGCGCGGCAGCTGGTGGTGGAGCGGCGGCGGCCGGGCGGGCAGTCGCAGTTCTCGCCGCTGCTGGACCTGCAGCGCCCCGATGGCCGCTTCGCGCGGCTGCTCGACGAGGTGCGGCGCCACCTGCGCCACGATCACCGCGTCGAAGACCTCGCGGCGCGCGCCTGCATGAGCCCGCGGCACTTTGCGCGCTGCTTCCGCGCCGAGACCGGCACCACGCCGGCCCACGCCGTCGAGCGGCTGCGCGTTGAAGCGGCGCGGGCGGCGCTGGAGGACGGCGAGCCCTCGGTGCAGCGCATCGCCACCGACTGCGGCTTCGGCAACACCGAGCGCATGCGCCGCGCCTTCCAGCGCCTGCTGGGCCGGCCGCCCGCGGCCTTTCGCCGCGCGGCGGTGGTGCGCTGATGGCGCCGGCCATGCTCTTCGCCCGCGCCCGCGCCCGAGCCCGCGCCGGCTGGCGCCTGGCCGCGGCCGTCGTGGGCCTGCTGGCCGGCACGGCCTGCACGACGCTGCCTGGGCCGATGCCCGACCCGTCATGGCCCGTGCCCGAAGCCGACTGCCAGGCCTGGACACAGCAGCTCGACGCGGCGCTGGCCGCGGCCGGCGTCGCCGATGCAGAAGCCGAGCGCCTGCCGGGTGTCGCCGGCCTGCGCGTGGACCGCACGACCGAGGCGCTGCGTGAACGCGCCCGCGCCGGCGACGCGGCCTGGGCGGCGTGGCTGCAGCGGGCCGCGGCCCTGGACCGCGCGGCGCGCCAGGCCGAGATCGCCAACCTGCCGCCCGCGTGGTGGCGCACCACGCCTTGGCCCGCCGCCGGCGCCGGGCCCGCAGTCGCCACACCCGAAGCCGCGATGGCCCGCACCGACGAGTGCCGCCGCCGCGCCGTGGCCGCCTGGGAGGCCGCCACGCCCGCCGCCCGCGACACGCTGCTGGCGCGCGCCATCGTGCCCGAGCGCTACAGCACGGCGCGCCGCGCGCTCGGGCTGTACCCGGTGCTGCGGGTGCCGTTCTTCGCGGGTGTGCAGCGCTGGCAGGACAGGCACCGCGCCGCGATGGCCGCCTGGGCCGCCGCGCCGCCGCCGCTCGAGCGGCAGGTGCCCGAAGCCGCCACGCGGCCGTCGCCCGGCCCGCTGCCGCTCGACGCGCTGGGCCTGCCGCAACCCACGGCCGACGAGGCCGAGCGCCTGCTGGCCTGGAACGCGCCCGCGGTGGCCGTCGAGCGCCGCGGCCCGCACGACCAATTCGGCGCGCCCGGCTGGCGCGACGGCCGGCCAGTGGTGGACACCGGCACGCCCGTCGTCTACCAGCGCCTGGCCCACACGCGGCTGGGCGGCCGCTGGCGGCTGCAGCTGGTCTACACGCTGTGGTTCCCCGAACGGCCGGCCACGGGGCGGTTCGACATCCTGGCCGGCGCGCTCGACGGCGTGATCCTGCGCCTGACGCTCGACGAGCGCGGCGAGCCGATGCTCGCGGACACCATCCATGCCTGCGGCTGCTACCACCTCTTCTTCCCGTCGGCGGCGCTGCGCCCGCGCGGCGACGCGCCTGAGCACGAGGAATGGCTGTTCGCGCCCGCGGCGCTGCCCGAGCTGCCCGCCACGCACCGGCTGGAGTTGCGCATCGCATCGGGTTCGCACGACGTGATGGGCCTGGTCGCCGCCCCGCGCGACGCCGCCGGCCAGCCCTACCGGCTGAGGCCCGATGACGAACTGCGCTCGCGGCCGGCTGGGGACGGCCGTCGCAGCCTGTTCGGGCCCGACGGGCTCGTCGCAGGCTCCGAACGCGGCGAGCGCTGGCTGTTCTGGCCCATGGGCATCGCCAGCGCCGGGGCGATGCGGCAGTGGGGCCACCACGCCACCGCCTTCGTGGGCCGGCGCCACTTCGACGATGCCAAGCTGCTCGAGCGGCGCTTCGAGCCCGCCGTGCCCTGATCCGGGCCGGCCTGTCGTGGCCGCGCATCACTGGATGCTTGCACAGTGGTCTGTTGTTCCATACAGTCCCGGCTCCAGGAGATCGCCATGCCCGCCGACACGCTTCGTTGCCACGGATTCCGCCAGCACTACCGCCCTTCGCGCCTGCGCCTGCCCGGCTGGATGCGCCAGCTGTGGCTGTGGTTCTGAGGGCCTGAACCCGGGCGGCCGCCAGCGGCCGGGCGGCCTGCGCTACCGTCGGGGCCCATGCCCGCCGAGCCACCGACCACGCCCGCCGTCCGGGCCATCGAGGCCGCCGCCGCCGAGGGCCGCTGCACCAACTGCGAAGCACCGCTGCCCCAGCCGCGGCCGGCGTTCTGCCCCGCCTGCGGCCAGGAAACCCGCATCGCGGCGCCCACCCTGCACGAGTTCGCGCAGCAGTTCGGCGGCGCGTACTTCAGCACCGAGGGCGCGCTGTGGCGCACGCTGCGGCTGCTGCTCACGCAACCGGGTGAACTGACCCGCCAGTACCTCGCCGGCCGGCGCAAGCACTTCGTGCTGCCGCTGCGCCTGTACCTCAGCATCAGCCTCGTGCTGCTGCTGATGGTGCAGCTGATGGGTCAGATCACCGTGGTCGAAGGGCTCGACCGCCCCGAGCTCGCCATCGCCGAGCGCGGCCCGCTGCCGAACGCCGTGCTCGATGTGCAGGGCCGCCGCATGGGCCTGCGCGCCGGCGTCTTTGTCTGCGAGGGCCTGCCCACGCTGCTGTGCCAGCTGGTGCACGAGCGCGCCGCCCCCGACACGCGCACCTACCTGCAGCGGCTGCGCGCCGCCAACGAGCGGGTCGTCAGCCACCTGGGCGTGGTGATGTTCGTGCTGCTGCCGCTGTTCGCGGCCTGCCTGAAGCTGCTGAACGCGCGCCGCGGCATGCCCTACACCGCCCACCTCGTGTTCGCGCTGCACCTGCACTCGTTCTGGTTCCTGGTGCTGCTGGCCATGCAGCTGCTGCAGCCGCCGCTGGCCTGGGCCGGCCTGCCGGTGATCGTGGTCTACACGCTGCTGGCCGGGCGCCGGGTCTACGGCGGGGCCTGGTGGGCGCGGCTGCTGCGCGGCCTGGCGCTGACGGCGATGTACCTGCTGCTGCTGCTGGTGACGCTGCCACTGGCCTGGCTGCTGGCGCTGCTGATCTGAACCCGGCTCAGCGGCCGGGCAGCTCGGTGGCCGCGGCCAGCGCCCGCCGGGCTTCGTCGTAGCCCACCGTCACCGCCTCGTCGTAGCGCGCCCACTGCAGCATGCCGATGCGCGGCAGCGACGGGCGCAGCACGAGGTCGGCCTCGGCCGCGGCGGCGCGCTGGCGCGCGGTGCCATACAGCGCCGTCACGTTCATCAGGTAGTTCGGCAGGCTCGGCAGCCGGTAGCGGCGCCGCCGGCGCGGGCGCAGCCGGTCGCACAGCAGCTGCCAGGGCGTCGGCAGTTCGTCGAGTTCGATGCGCTGCGGCAGGTCCAGCCCCAGGTCGACGGCGATGATCGGGCCGATGCCCCAGGTGCCGCGCATCACGTCGACCGGCAGGTTGTTGAAGACGCCGCCGTCGCACAGCAATTCGCCGTCGCGCAGCACCGGCGGCATGGCGCCGGGGATCGCGCAGCTGGCCATCACCGCCGGGATCAGCGGCCCCTCGGCCAGCACCGCCTCGGTGGCGCGCGAGTAGTTGGCGGCGACGCAGAAATACGGCTTCCACAGGTCCTCGACGTGCAGGCCGGGCGCACCGCCGAACTGCCGCTCGGTGCGTTCCATCATGCCGCGCAGCCGGCGGCCCTGGATGAGCGACAGCAGCGGCAGCCAGCTGAAGTCGCCCGTGGGGTTGTCGGCGAAGTGCCGCGCGAAGGTCGAGACGACCTCGTCGCCGCTGGCGTCGAAGGCCATCAGCGCCCCGAACACGGCGCCCATGCTGGTGCCGCCGATGGCATCCACCGGCACACCGTGCTCAAGCAGCGCGCGGTAGACGCCGGCGTGCGCCGCGCCGCGCGCGCCGCCGCCCGACAGCACGAGGCCGACGCCGCGCCGCGCCAGCAGCCGCGCCAGGCGGGCGACGTCGTCGGCATGGCCCTCGCGCAGGTGCACGTGCGCGCGCAGCCGCCGCGGTGCTCGCCAGCGGGCCGTGCCGGTGGGGCCGGTGCGGCCGGGCGGATGCTGCAGCACCAGCACCGTCGCCGGGGCCGGGCGCCCGTCGGTGTCCACCAGGCCGCAGGCGCGCTCCAGCTCGCCGGGCGCGGGGTCGTCATCGGCTCGGGCCAGCAGCAGCACCTCGTCGCCCTGGCGCGCGCAGCAGCGTGTCCAGGGCGTCGGCCCGGCGTCGCCCAGCAGCAGCACCACGTCGTGCGCGGCCTCGATCTCGTCCAGCACCACCGCCATGCGGCGCAGCGTGTCGGCGCCGTCGTCGGGCGCGTGCCCCAGCCGCGCCGCCATGGCGGTGGCATCGACACGGGCCACACGACCGTGGCGCGACAGCGCCTCGGCCAGCCCGGCGGCCAGGGTCGCGGCCCGTGCCGCGGCATCGCCATCGGCAGCCAGCGGCAGCAACGCGATGGCCACCGGGCGGTCGGGCCGCGTGCGCCGGCCCTCGGTCTGCAGCCGCGCGACGATCTGCCGCGTGAGCGCCATCGACACCGCCGGGTGCTGCCGCAGCAGCGTGTCGAAGGCCGGCCGCGCCAGGCGCGCCAGCACCGAGTCGCGCACCGCCACCAGCGTGGCCGAGCGCGGCTCGTCGGTGATCAGCGCCATCTCGCCGACCACCTGGCCGCGCGTGATCTCGCGCACCACGCGCGCCGTGCCGTCGGCGTCGGCGATGCTCACGCGCAACCGGCCGCTGGCCAGCACGTACATCGCGTCGGCGGGTTCGCCCTGGCGCATCAGCACGCCGCCGGCGGGCAGCTCCAGCCACTCCAGGCCCCGCTCCAGCTCGGCCAGCGCGGCCTCGTCGGCCTCGGTGAGGAAGGCGCGCAGGTGCGCGTGCAGCAGCTCGTCGAGCGGGTGAGGGCGGCCCGGCATCGCGCGGCTCAGGCGCGACCCTGCTCGTGCAGCACGAGGCCGCGGAACACCGCGGTGTGCCCGGGCGTCGGCACGCCGTGCGCCTGGCCGAGCGCGTGCACGCGGCCGCTCAGCCAGCGCAGCTCGAGCCGGTTGCCGCGTTCCAGGTCCTCGGCCATCGAGGCGCGGAAGCTCGGCGGCATGAAGGCCAGCTTGTCCATCACCTCGTCGGTCAGGCCATCGCGCAGCGCCACGCCCTCGGCACGGGCGACGGCGATGCACTCGTCGATCAGCTGGCGCTGGAAGGCGCGGGTCTCGGGGTGGCCGAGGATGGCGCCCATGCGGGCCCGCAGCAGCGCCGTGGCCCCCGACAGCGAGGCCAGCGACACGAACTTCTCCCACACGGTGTGCCGGGAATCGTCGCTCAACTTGACCGTCAGGCCCGGCAGGCCGTCGGCCACCTGCGCCAGGCGCGCCATCACCGCGTCGCCGCCGGCACGGTCGGCCACGATGATGTGGAAGCCGCCCGGCGAGCGGATCACGCCCGGCCGCTCGATCACCGCCGAGACGTAGATCACGCCCTCGATCACGCTCGCGTCGCTGCCCAGGTGCCGGCGGATCATCGCCGCGCTGTCGATGCCGTTCTGCAGCGTCAGCACCCGCGTGCCGGGCCCGACCAGCGGGCCCATCGCGGCGGCGGCCGTGTCGGTGTCGAACAGCTTGACGGCGAAGATCACCAGGTCCACGAGCCCCACGGCCGACGGGTCGTCGGTGGCGTTCACGGTGGGCAGCTGCAGCGGCTTGTCGGGGTGCTCGATGCGCAGGCCGCGCTCGCGCAGCGCGGCCAGGTGGGCGCCGCGGGCGATGAAGTGCACCTCCTCGCCGGCCTGCTGCAGCCAGGCGCCGGCGTAGGCGCCGACGCCGCCCGAGCCCATGATCGCGATGCGCATGACCGCCGTCTCCTCTGTGGTGTGCGTTGCAACGGGGCCGGAGTATCGGCCACGCCACCGGCGCGCCGCGGGCGGCCAGGGTTCGCTCAGGGGCCTTCGGCCTGCCAGCGCAGCACGACGGTGGTGCCGCCGCCGGCCCCGCTGTCCCAGCGCAGCGCGGCACCGATGGCCCGGGCGCGCTCGCGCATGCCCACCAGGCCCAGGTGGCCGGCGCGGCCGCCGCGCACCTCGGCGGGGATGCCCACGCCGTCGTCGCACACGGTGAGCAGCAGCTCCAGCTCGTCGCCGTCGAGCGCGACCAGCACCTGCCCGGCCTGCGCGTGCTGCAGCGCGTTGAGCAGGGCCTCGCGGCCGATCATGAAGGCCGCGTACTCCACGTCGGCCGGCCAGCGCCGGCCCTGCAGCCGCGCGGGCACCTGCAGCGTCAGCCCGGGCTGCCCGGTCAACGGGCGCTGCTGCTGCAGCTCGTTGTCCAGCGCCGCCGCCAGGCCCAGTTCTTCCAGCAGCGGCGGGCGCAGGTCGCGCATCACGCTGCGGATCTGGCGGTTGGCCGTCACCACGAGCTGGCCCATGCGCTCGCAGATGCGCTCGGTGACGGCCTGGTCGCGCGGCTCGCCCGGCATCGAGTGCCAGGCCTCCCAGTGCAGCCGCAAGGCACTCAGCGTCTGCCCCAGCTCGTCGTGCAGCGCCTGCGCGAGGCGGCGGCTGGTGAGCTTCTCCTGTTCGAGCAGGCGGTGGTTCAGCCGCGCCAGCTCCGAACGTGTGGTCTCCAGTGCCTGCTCGTGCGCGACGCGTTCGGTGATGTCGCGCAGGATCGCCGTCAGCACCAGCTGGCCGTTGACGCGCACCTTGGAGATCGAGGCCTCCAGTTCGATGGCGCGTCCGTCGGCGTGGCGGCCCTGCACGCGGCCGGCCCCCATGGCCCGGCGCGACACGCCGGCGTCCGCGAAGCGCCGCAGCATCTCGCCGTGGCCCGCCTGCTGCGCCTCGGGCAGCAGCCGTTCCAGCGGGCCGCCGAGCACCTCGGCCGCCGCGCGCCCGAAGATGCGCTCGGCCGCCGGGTTGAACAGCGAGATGCGGCCGCGCACGTCGACGCTGATCACGGCGTCGCTGGCCCCTTCCACGACGGCGGCCAGCCGCGCCTGGTTGTCGGCCAGCGCGCGCTCGGCCTGCCAGCGCTGCGTGATGTCGACGAAGGTCAGCACCGCGCCGTCGAAGCGGCCCGCGGCATCGAGCACCGGCTGCGCGTTGAGCGACACGACACGTTCCGCCAGCCCCGGCGGTTGCACGCAGCTGACCTCGCCCAGGATGGCCGGCTCGCCGCGCTGCAGCCGCGGGTGCGCGTGCTCGGCGGCGTCGCGCACGCGGCCGTCCATCGCGCTGCGTCGCCAGGGCACCTCGTCGTAGCGGCGGCCCACGATCTGCCCGGCCGGCGTCGCCACGATGCGCTCGGCGGCCCGGTTGACCATCGTGTAGCGGCCCTCGGCGTCCAGTGTCATCAACCCCTCGGACATGGTCTGCACGATGCCCTCCAGCCGCTCGCGCCCGGCCCGCAGCTCCGCCTCGGCCTCCTTGTGATCGGTGATGTCCAGGGCGATGCCGGTCAGGCGCAGTGCGCGGCCCTGCGCGTCGTGGATCGAGCGGCCGTGCAGCTCGTGCCAGCGCCAGCCGTCCCGGCCCTGGATGCGGAACTCCACATGCAGCGGCACGGCCTCGCGCACGGCGGTGTCGAAGGCCTGGCGAACCCTGGCGACGTCGTCGGGGTGCAGCCGCTCGAACATCGCCTCGGGCGTGGACGGCGGCGGCCCGGGCGGCAGGCCCAGGCTCTCGGCGAAGCCCTCCGACCAGATCAGCCGCGGCTGCTCGCCCGTGAGCTCGATCTCCCAGGTGCCGATGCGCGCGGCCGCCACGGCTTGTGCCGGCAGCAAGGCTGGGCGGCCGGGCCACGGCGCCTGGGGGGCGGCAGCACTGTCGGGGTCAGCCATGTCGAGAGTCAGCCGGGGTGCAGACGTCAGAGCACCACTTCCGCCCGCCGGCTGAAGTCCTTGCCGAAGTGCCCCACGTAGGCGGGCACCGGCAGGTCCGCCGGCGAATAGCCCGGCCGCATGGCGCGCAGCCGCAGCGCCATCGGCGACACCGCCATGTAGAAGCGCGCCTTGGCCGTGATGCGGCAGCGCGGGCCGTGGCGCGGCACGTCGACGGCCGACATCAGCCGGATCACGTCGCCGATGAAACGGTGGATGTGGCGCTGCGCCACCCAGCACATCGCGGCACGGTGCGCCCAGCCGCCGAAGAGGTGGCGGTACAGGTCGTGCGCGACGGCGCGGTGCTCGATCTCCTCGACCATGTGCCACTTGAAGAGCTGGCCCCAGGGCTCGAGGGTGAACTCGTTGTCGTACCAGCCCACCTTCAGCGCATGCAGGGCCGACTGCGTGGTGTAGCTCTCGAAGCCCTCGGCGAAGCCGATGCGGAAGGCGTCGTCGCGGTCCGCGAGGAAACCGTCGAAATCGGCCTTCAGGCGCTGCACGCGCTCGGCCAGGTCGGGGTAGCCGTGGCCGAGGATGACCTTGTTGAAGTCGGCGTGGTGCTGGAAGTGCTGCGCCTCCTGGCGGCAGAAGCGGTCGGCGGCCTCGCGCAGCGCCGGGTCCTGCACGCGGTCCAGCACGCGGCGCACCGACTTCACCAGGAAGGGCTCCATGTGCTCCGCGTACAGGCCCATCGCGCTGTGCGTGTACGACAGCGCCGAGTTGCCCCCGATGTAGAGCGGGTGGAACGTGGCGGGGTCGGGCCGGCCGAAGGCCATGCGGCGCACCGGGATGGCGGGCGGGGACATGCGCCGATTCTGCCCGCCGCCGCCCGGGTGGCTCAGCGCAGGTCGTAACGATCCAGGTTCATCACCTTGGTCCAGGCCGCCGCGAAGTCGCGCACGAACTTCGCCTGCGCGTCGCTCTGCGCGTACACCTCGGCCAGCGAGCGCAGCACCGAGTTCGAGCCGAACACCAGGTCGGCCGCGGTGGCCGTCCATTTCAGCGCGCCGGTCTGGCGGTCGCGGCCCTCAAGCACGCCGTCGGTGGCGCTGCGCGTCCAGGCGGTGCGCATGTCGAGCAGGTTGACGAAGAAGTCGTTGCTCAGCGTCTCCTCGCGGGCCGTGAACACGCCGTGCTTCGAGCCGCCGTGGTTGCCGCCGATCATGCGGAGCCCGCCCACCAGCACCGTCATCTCCGGCGCCGTCAGCGTGAGCAGCTGCGCCTTGTCGACCAGCAGCTCGGCCGCGTGCGCCTCCAGGCCCGGCTTGACGTAGTTGCGGAAGCCGTCCGCCCGCGGCTATGACGTGATCGTCATCGTCTCCGCCATGTCGGGCGAGACGAACCGTCTGGTGGGCTATGTCGAAGGCACGTCCAAGCTTTACGATGCCCGCGAATATGACGCCGTGGTCGCTTCGGGCGAAAACGTCACCGCCGGCCTGATGGCGCTCCGCCTTCAGGAAATGGGCATCCCCGCGCGGTCATGGCAGGGCGGGCAAGTGCCGATCCAGACCACCGCGCAGCACGGCTCTGCCCGCTTCGTGGACATCCCCCGCGCCAATATCGACGCGAAATTCGCCGAAGGCTTCAAGGTCGCCGTCGTTGCGGGCTTTCAGGGCGTCTCGCCCGAAGGTCGCGTCACCACCCTTGGCCGGGGCGGGTCGGACACAACCGCCGTGGCCTTCGCCGCCGCCTTCGGCGCGGAACGCTGCGACATCTACACCGATGTCGACGGCGTCTACACCACCGATCCCCGCGTCAGCAGCAAGGCCCGCAAGCTCGACAAGATTGCGTTCGAGGAAATGCTGGAACTCGCCTCCCTCGGGGCCAAGGTGCTGCAAACCCGCTCTGTCGAACTGGCGATGCGCTACAAAGTGCGCCTGCGCGTGCTGTCATCCTTTGAAGATACCGACGAGACCTCGGGAACCCTGGTCTGCGACGAGGAGG
>JAIXTY010000285.1 GCA_027483705.1 Rubrivivax sp. | reverse complement strand
ACAAGCCGTCGTATCCGGCATCGCATTCAACCGCGACGAAGCCAAAATCTCCGTGTTGGGTGTGCCCGACAAGCCTGGTATCGCTTACCAGATCCTGGGCGCCGTGGCGGATGCCAACATCGAGGTGGACGTCATCATCCAGAACCTGAGCAAGGATGGAAAGACCGATTTCAGCTTCACCGTGCACCGCAACGACTACGCGCGGGCGATGGACGTGCTGAAGACGAAGGTGCTGCCTGCCGTGGGCGCGGCGGATGTGCGCGGCGACGCCAAGATCTGCAAGGTCAGCATCGTCGGCATCGGCATGAAGAGCCACGTCGGCGTGGCCGCGACGATGTTCCGCACGCTCTCGGAAGAGGGCATCAACATCCAGATGATCACCACCAGCGAGATCAAGACCAGCGTCGTGATCGACGAGAAGTACATGGAGCTCGCGGTGCGCGCGCTGCACAAGGCTTTCGGCCTGGAGCAGCAGCCGGCCTGAGTGCCCGGGACGGCGCGTGTTCTGCGGCTAGAATGCGCGCCACTTCGCCGGAGTCGTGACCGAGTGGCCGAAGGTGCTCCCCTGCTAAGGGAGTATGTGGGCAAAACCTGCATCGAGGGTTCGAATCCCTCCGACTCCGCCAGATGACGCAGCCAGAAGGCCCCACCCGGGGCCTTCTCCATTTGGGCGCGGCCCAGGCCTTCAGGCGGCCGGCTTCAGCACCTTGCAGAAGCACACGATGCGCTCGGTGAGCGCAAAGCCCAGGCGCCGGTGCACCTGCTGGCTCGAGGTGTTGTGCAGATGCGTGTCGGAGGCCAGTTCGCTGCAGCCGCGGGCCCGCGCCCAGTGCTCCACCGCCGCCACCAGCGCGCGAGCCACACCCTGGCCGCGGGCCGAGGGCTCGACGAAGAGGCCTTCGAGAAAGGCCACGGGCGAGGTGTCGGTGCCCGGCACATAGTCGTGGCGCAGGGCGGCCTCGGCCAGGCCGAGGGCCGTGCCCGCCTCGTTGCGGGCCATGAACTGCATATAGCGCTGCGGTTGCGCGGTGAGGCTGTGCATCTCGGCCCGGTGCTCGGCGGCCGAGGCGTCGGGCCACAGCGTCAGGCGCAGGCGCAGCCAGTTGGCATCGGCTGCATCGTTCAGCGGCTCGATGCGCACCGGCATGGCATTCCGCGCGGCGGGCGGCGATGTGGCGGCCTGCCACAGCCGGTGCTCGTCATGCGCCGTGCACAGCAGCACGCGCCAGCCTTCGGGCGTGCGCGTCAGGTGGTAGGCGGTGCTGAAGTGCCACGCGGGCTCGCTGCCGGCCCAGGTGATGCACCAGCGCAGATCGAGCACTGCGTCGTGGTCGCCCAGCGGCATGGCGTGCAGCAGCTCGAAGTTGGCCGACACGAACGCCCGCCCACGGTAGAGCTCGCACAACGCCCGCATGTTGCTTGCCACGGCGGCCTGGTCGGCCCAGTGCGTGACTTGGCCGCCCTGCGAGATGGCCGACGGCTCGGCGTACAGCGCCGCCACGGCATCGCCATCCAGGACATTGAAGGCGTCGCGGTAGCGCTCGAGGAAGGCTTGCAAATCGGGGTTCATGGTCTGCACAGGCTCTCGGTGGTGCGCCGGCCGGGCGCAAAGCGATGGTGGCGCAGAGGCTTCTGCGTCGCGACAAGGATTTTCGAACCATCGTTTCAAAACCCAGGCAAAATGCGCCCGTGCGCGCGCTGTGCCGTGGCCCCGAAGCCCTGGCCCCAGTGCGGAACGGCGGCTATGCAGAACCTGACGTCTCGGCCACCTCGGACCTTGGTCCCGCTCGCCGGCATGCCCGGGCCCCCTGGCCCCATGGCGTCGTCGGTGCTGCGTCGGGCGAATCGACGCCCGGTGCCTGATCGCTTCCTGCCCTCCAGCCGACCCTCGAAAGGTTTCCGTCGCCATGAAGATCGCCCTGATCATCGAAAACAGCCAGGCCGCCAAGGCCGAGACCGTGCACACCGCGCTGAAGAGCGTGGTCGAGCCGCTCGGCCACACGGTGCACCACTACGGCATGTACACGCCGGACGACAAGGCCTCGCTCACCTACGTGATGAACGGCCTGCTGGCCGGCATCCTGCTCAACAGCAAGGCGGTGGACTTCGTCGTCACCGGCTGCGGTACGGGCATGGGCTCGATGCTGGCCTGCAATGCCATGCCGGGCGTGTTCTGCGGCCTCGTCATCGACCCCACCGACGCCTTTCTCTTTGGCCAGATCAACGACGGCAACTGCCTGTCGATGCCCTACGCCAAGGGCTTTGGCTGGGCGGCGGAGCTGAACCTGCAGGACTGCTACCGCAAGCTGTTCGAGGTGGAGCGCGGCGTGGGCTACCCGAAGGAGCGCGCGGCCATCATGGCGCGCAACCGCGGCATCCTGCGCGACCTGAAGGCCGCCTCGTGCAAGGACATGCTCTCGGTGCTGAAGGCCACCGACCCCGAGCTGCTGAAGGCCGCCATCGCCGGCGAGAGGTTCCAGCAGCTGTTCTTCCCGAACTGCCAGGACGACGCCATCGCGGGCTACCTGCAGGGCGTGCTCAAGGGCTGATTCCGCCGGGCTCCAGCAGCGCGGCGGCCAGCGCCGCCACCGAGGCCGGGGCGCTGCCCTCGGCCTTGTTGTTGATGGTCACGAACACGCGGTGGCCGGCGTCCAGCGTGGCGCGCATCACGCGGGCCAGCGTGTGGCGTGTGGGCCGGTCTTCCGACTGCAGCCGGTCGAACGGCGCCCAGCGGTCGCGCGCCTCGGCGTAGCGCTGGCCCTGCTGCAGGTTCCAGCGGCAGACCAGGTCGCCGGGCCAGGTGGCACGCAGCATCGGCAGCTGCGCGTCGATGGCCGGCATGCGGTCGTGCAGGCCGAGGGTGTAGCGCACGCCGCAGCCACGCAGCAGCGCCGCGAGATCGGGCGTCAGCAGCACGGCGTCCCGCAGTTCCAGCGCCAGCAGCGCGGCCGGCGCGGCGAGGTCCAGGCGCACGCGCATCGCCTGCACGCAGGCCCGCAGCGATGCGTGCAGCGCTGGCGGCTCGCGCAGCACGCGTGCGGGCAGCGGCGAGAGCTGCAGCACCAGCACGCCGAGCCGTTCACCCAGGCCCGTCGCCGCCGCGGCCGCCACCTCGCCCGCCAGGGCCGGGTCCAGGAAGCCGGGGTTGTCGGCGAGTGCGGCGCCGGTGGCGGCGTCGCGCCTCTGCGCGTCGGTCAGCAGGGCGGGGGCCTTGACGACGAAGCGGAAGCCCTCGGGCACCTGGCGCGCCAGCGCGGCGTACTCGTCGCGGGGCAGCGGGCGATAGAAGGCGCGGTCCAGGCTCACGGTGTTCAGCAGCGGATGCCGCGCGTAGGCCGCCAGCCCGGCGCGAGAGAGCAGCGGCTCCGGGTAGGCGCGGTCCCACACCAGCCCAGCCCAGCCCGGGAAGTGCCACGACGACGTGCCCAGGTGCAGGCTGCCCGCGAACCGGCGGCGCAGCTGCTCTGCCATCTCGTGCACGGCGGCCGGCTGCCCGGCGGGGGCCACGCCGCCGGCGCTCGCGGCGCCGTCGGGCTCGAAGAGGCTGGGCTGCGTCACGGGGTGATTGTGGGTTCGGCCCTCGCGCCACTGCCTTCACAATCGCCCGCCCAGGAGACCACGACATGACGACGAGCCCCGCGACCGAGGACCCGAACTCCGACATCGCCATCGCGCGCCGCGCCACGCTCAAGCCCGTGGTCGAGCTCGCGCAGAGCCGCCTGGGCATCGCCGCCGAGCACGTGCTGCCCTTCGGCCACCATCGCGCCAAGCTGTCGCTGCCCTTCGTCAATGGCCTGCAAGGCCGGTCAGAGGGCAAGCTGATCCTGGTCACCGCGATCAGCCCCACGCCGGCCGGCGAGGGCAAGACCACCACCACCGTGGGCCTGGGCGACGCGCTCAACCACATCGGCAAGAAGGCGCTGATTGCGCTGCGCGAACCCTCGCTCGGGCCGGTGTTCGGCCTCAAGGGCGGCGCCACCGGCGGCGGCCGCGCGCAGGTGGTGCCGATGGAGGACATCAACCTCCACTTCAACGGCGACTTCCATGCCGTCGCCGCCGCGCACAACCTGCTGGCCGCCACGCTCGACAACCACATCCACCACGGCAACGCACTCGACATCGACACGCGGCGCATCGCGCTCAAGCGCGTGATGGACATGAACGACCGCGCGCTGCGGCAGATCACCGTTGGTCTGGGCGGCCCGGGCAACGGCTTCGTGCGCGAGGACGGCTTCGACATCGTCGTGGCCTCGGAGGTGATGGCCATCCTGTGCCTGGCCACCTCGGTGGCCGATCTGAAGCAGCGCCTGGCGCGCATCGTCGTTGCCGAGACCCGCGACCGCAAGCCGGTGACGGCCGCCGACCTCACGGTGCACGGCGCGATGGCCGTGCTGCTGAAGGACGCGCTCGCGCCCAACCTCGTGCAGACGCTGGAGAACAACCTCGCGGTGCTGCACGGCGGCCCGTTCGCCAACATCGCGCACGGGTGCAACTCGGTGCTGGCCACGCGCACGGCGCTGCGGCTGGCGGACTACGTCGTCACCGAGGCCGGCTTCGGCGCCGACCTGGGCGCCGAGAAGTTCATCGACATCAAGTGCCGCACCTCGGGCCTGCGCCCGGCCTGCGCGGTGGTGGTGGCCACGGTGCGCGCGCTCAAGTTCCACGGCGGCGTCGACCTGCCCGAGCTGGGTCGCGAGAACCTGGCCGCGCTCGACCGCGGCCTGGCCAACATCCAGCGCCACCTGCACAACCTGCGCGAGGTGTTCGGGCTCCCGGTGGTCGTGTCGATCAACCACTTCAAGACCGACACCGACGCCGAGCACGCGCTGCTGCGCGAGCGCATCGGCGCGCTCGGCGTGGCCGTGCACACCAGCCGCCACTGGGCCGAGGGCGGCGCCGGCGCCGCGCCGCTGGCGCACGAGGTGGTGCGGCTGTGCGAGCAGCCCTCGACATTGCGCTTTGCCTACACCGACGAGCAGCCGCTGTGGGACAAGCTGCGCGCCGTGGCCACGCGCACCTATGGCGCGGCCGACATCAGCGCGCCCGCCGCCGTGAAGCGCCAGGTGCAGGCGCTGCAGGACGCCGGCCACGGCCACCTGCCCGTGTGCGTGGCCAAGACGCAGTACAGCTTCTCGACCGATCCCACCTTGCGCGGCGCGCCCAGCGGCCACGTCGTGGAGGTGCGCGAGGTGCGCCTGGCCGCCGGCGCCGGATTCGTCGTCATGGTCTGCGGCGACATCATGACCATGCCCGGCCTGCCCAAGGTGCCCGCGGCCGAGCGCATCGACCTCGACGACGAAGGGCGCATCGTCGGCCTGAGCTGAGCCCCGAGGCCCCTTGCGGCATGGCGAACAACACCGAGCGCCTGTACCGCATCGAGGCGCTGATCCGCGCGCGCGGCTGCGTGAGCTTTGCGACGCTGCTGGAGGAGCTCGAGGTCTCGCGCGCCACGCTCAAGCGCGATCTCGAATACCTGCGCAGCCGCATGGGCGCGCCCATCGAGTACGACCGCGAATCCAACGGCTACCGCTTCGGTGCCGACGTGCAGGCGGGCGGCCGCCACGAGCTGCCGGGCCTGTGGTTCAGCGAAGCCGAGCTGTACTCGCTGCTCACCGCGCAGCAGCTCCTGGCCAGCCTCGATGGCGACGGCCTGCTCAGCCGCCATCTGCAGCCGCTGCTGGACCGCATCCGCCAGCTGCTGGGCCACGGCGACGGGGCCGATGCGGCGGAGCGGCTGTCCTCGCGCATCCGCGTCGTCACGGCCTGGCGGCGGCCGGTGCCGAGCCGCTTCTTCGAGCGCGTGGCCAACGCGCTGCTGCAGCGCCAGCGGCTGCACCTGCGCTACCTGACGCGGGCGCGGGGCGATGTCAGCGAGCGTGACATCTCGCCGCAGCGCCTGGTGCACTACCGCAACACCTGGTACCTGGATGCCTGGTGCCACCGCAGCGACGCGCTGCGGCGCTTTGCGCTGGATGCCATCGAGGCCGCCGAGCCGCTGGAGGCGGCCGCGAAGGAGCTGCCGATGGCCCAGGTGCAGGCCGAGATGGACGCCGGCTACGGCATCTACGCCGGCGGCCGCCGCCAGTGGGCGACGCTGCACTTCGACGCCACCGCCGCGCGCTGGGCCAGCCGCGAGGAGTGGCACCCGCAGCAGCAGGGCCGCTGGCTGGCTGACGGCGGCTACGAGCTGCGCCTGCCCTACGTGGACGCCACCGAGCTGGTGATGGACGTACTGCGCCAGGGCGAGCAGGTGAGGGTGGTGGGCCCGGCCTCGCTGGTGCAAGCCGTGAAGGTTCGGCTGCGGCGCGCGGCCGAGCTGTACGGCGACTGAGCCGGTTCCCGCCGCGCGGTCAGGCCGCGCCGAGCACGCGCAGAGACAGGTCCACGGCCTGCACGTCCTTGGTCAGCTTGCCGACCGAGATGCGGTCGACGCCGGTGGCGGCGATGTCGCGGATCTGCGCCAGGTCCACGCCGCCCGAGACCTCCAGCAGTGCGCGGCCGGCCGTCAGCGCGACGGCCTCGCGCATCTGTGCCGGCGTGAAGTCGTCGAGCAGCACGCTGGTGGCGCCGTGGTCGAGCGCCTCGCGCAGTTCGTCGAGCGACTCGACCTCGATCTGCACCGGCACGCCGCTGGAAAGCGCGGCCGCCGCCCGCAGCGCGGCGCCGATGCCGCCGGCCGCGGCAATGTGGTTCTCCTTGATCAGGATGCCGTGCCACAGTGCCAGCCGCTGGTTCTGCCCTCCGCCCACGCGCACCGCGTACTTCTGCGCCTGGCGCAGGCCCGGCATCGTCTTGCGGGTGTCCAGCACGGCACAGCCACGCGGGTTGGGGCTGGCGCCGGCGATGGCCTCGACGTAGCGGCGGGTCACGGTGGCGGTGGCCGACAGCAGCTGCAGGAAGTTGAGCGCCGAGCGCTCGGCGCTCAGCAGCGCGCGGGCGTCGGCCTCGATGTCGCAGACCACGGTGCCGGGCGTGACCGCAGCGCCCTCGGCCGCTTGCCACCGCACCGAGGCCGTGGCGTCCAGCGCCATGACGCAGTCGTCGAACCAGGCCTGCCCGCACAGCACCGCGGCTTCCTTGGCGGTGACGCGCCCTCGCACGCGGCGGCCGGCGGGCACCAGCATCGCGGTCCAGTCGCCGCGGCCCAGGTCTTCGGCGAGCGCATCGCGCACGTTGCGCCGGCGTGCGGCCCCCAGCGATTCGTTGTCGATGGGCGCGCTGATGGGCGGGGTGGAAACGGTCATGGCGGGCGAGGGCGCACGGGCACGTGGGCAGGGCTGCGATTGTCACCGCCCATCTCAGGCCGTTCGCAGGCCGTTCGCAGACGATTGGCAGGCGATTCGATTGAGGCAAGGCAATCCGGGCGTGCGGGCTGCGGCGCATGATCAGGCCATGCAGATCCGACACACCCTCGGCACGATGGCAACGACCCTGGCCCTGGCAGGCGGCGCGGCCGCGCAGGGGCCAGCCACTGCCGGGCTGCTCGACGGGCCTTACGCCGTCCTCGGCGGCGGCGTGGCCAGCGTCGCCTATGACTGCGGCTACTCGTTCGAATGCGAGCGCACGAGCTCGGGCCTGGCCCGTGCGGCGCTCGGCTGGCGCCGGGGTGCGCTGTCCGGCGAGGCCTGGGTGGTGCGGCAGGCTTCCGCCGACGTCGGCGACGCCTGGGTGGCGCGAACGCTGAAGCTCTCCGCGATCGGCGCGGTCGTCGTGTTCCACCGGCCCGGCGCCGGGCCGGCCGAATGGCAATGGCGCCTGGGGCTGATGCAGATGCGCCACGACCGCACGGGCGACGGCGTCACCACCACGACGTCACCGCTGGTGGGCCTGGCCTGGACCACACCGCTGGGTGCCCGCACTTCCTTGCAGCTGTCCTGGGACCTGACGCAGGCCGATGGTGACCAGGTCAGCAGCACGATCCTGCAATGGTTCAGCGCTGGGCTGGTGGTGCGCTTCTGAGTGGCTGACGTTGGCCACTCCTTCCACATTTGTTAATTAACATAATATACATCGCGCTCTGTTGATGACGTGGAAGAAAGGGCGCCTGGGCGCCCTTGGTCAGCTGGCGTCGCGGCCCTTGTGGGCCGATGCCGAATCAAGCCTCCGGCCGTTCGTCGTCATCCATCGCCTCGTCGTCCAGCACCGCCGGGCGCGCCGCGGTCGTGGGCGTCGGGCGATCCAGCGGCCGGCACAGGTGCCGATTGAGCTGGCCGAGCCGCTCCGACTTCTCCACCGCGGCCAGGACGACCTCGGGGCTGATCATCAGCATGAACGGGTTGCGAGCCTGGGCCGGATGCGACATGAGGGACTCCTCGGGCGGTGCCAAACCGGCACAGTGGAACCACTCTACGCCGGGGCTGTGCGATTGCGAAGACGGCCGACGCCGATCCGCCGTGTCAGGTGACTTCCGACACGACGTCTTCCGCGCGGGCGTGAACTGCCTAACGACTGGGCGCAGGCGCCCCGGCCAGCGCAGCCAGACGGTCGGCCATCGCATCGCGGCCGGCGCTGCGGGCGAAATCCGCCGCCGTCATGCCGCGATCGTTTCGGGGCTTGGGGTCGGCGCCACGGCCCAGCAGCCAGTCAACCGACTCGCTGGCCCCGTAACGCGCCGCCATCATCAACGGCGTGCTGCGGTTCGGCGACGGCGCGTCGATGGCCGCGCCCTGTTCGATGAGCCAGCGCAGCACCTCGTGGCCGCCACCGCTGGCGGCGTAATGCAGCGGCGACCAGCCGTCGCGGTTGACCGCGGCGCCCTTGGCCACCAGCCGCTTCGCCCACTCGAGGTGGCCCTTCAGCGCGGCCATCATCAGCGCCGTCTCGCCGTGCGCGTTGGGGGCGTCCACACGGGTGGAGGGATGCGCCAGCAGCACGGCCGCGACCTTGAACGACTCGTCCCGCAGCGCCACGATCAGGGGCGTCTGGCCCTTCTCGTCGAGCCGGTTCGGGTCGCCCCCGGCCTCCAGCCAGCGCTGGATGCTGCGATCGTCGTCCACGCCCAGCGCCCGCTGAATCGCCACGGCGTCCTGCGCGCCCGCAGGAACAACTGCAAGTGCGACAAAGGCCTGCAGCACAAACATCAAGCAACGCTTCAACATCAGACCACCCCCGGAGCCGGCCCCAGCCGGCTGAACAGGCGCTCGCAGTTGCGGGTCGTCGCCTCTGCCACGGCCTCGATGCTCAGCCCCTTCAGCGCCGCCAGCTGAGCCGCCACGTGCGGCACGTAGGCGGGCTGGTTGGTCTTGCCGCGGTAGGGCACGGGCGCGAGGTAGGGGCTGTCGGTCTCGATCAGGCAGCGGTCCAGCGGCACCCAGCGGGCGACGTCACGCAGGTCTTCGGCGTTGCGGAAGGTCAGGATGCCCGAGAACGAGATGAAGAAGCCCAGGCCCAGCGCGGCGCGCGCGACCTCGGCGGTTTCGGTGAAGCAGTGGAAGACACCACCCACCGCCCCGCCGCCCTCGCCGCGCAGCATCGCCACCGTGTCGTCGCTGGCCGAGCGTGTGTGCACCACCAGCGGCAGGCCGGTGCGGCGGGCGGCCTCGATGTGCACCCCGAAGCGCTCGCGCTGCCAGGCCATGTCGGCCACGCTGCGGCCGTTGAGGCGGTAGTAGTCCAGGCCGGTCTCGCCGATGGCGACGACTCGGTCCTGCGCGGCCAGCGCCACGAGTTCGTCGACCGTCGGCTCACGCACGCCTTCGTTGTCGGGGTGCACGCCCACCGTGCACCACAGCTCGGCATGTTCGCGCGCGATCGTGTGCACGGCGCCGAACTCCTCGAGCGTGGTGCAGATGCAGATGGCGCGCTCCACCTGCGCCGCCTCCATCGCCTGGCAGACCTCGTCAAGCCGATCGTGCAGGCCCGGAAAGCTCAGGTGGCAGTGGGAGTCGACGAACATCGCGGGGGCGGCCCTTGCGGCGCAGGCGCCGCGGGGCTCAGATGGTCTGCGTCGGCTTCTGCGACTGGATCGAGGTGCCCAGGATCTCTTCGATCTTGATCTTGAGCTGGCGCGACTTGTCGTCGTTCGGGAAACGCACGCCCACGCCCTGCGTGCGGCCGCCCGAGGCGTTGGCCGGCGTGATCCACGCCACCTTGCCGGCCACCGGGAAGCGCTGCGGATCGTCGGGCAGCGACAGCAGCAGGTAGATGTCCTCGCCCAGGCGGTACTCGCGCGTGGTGGGCACGAAGAGCCCGCCGTCCGTGAAGATGGGGATGTAGGCCGCGTACAGCGCGCCCTTCTCGCGGAACACGAGCTGGATGACGCTCGGCCGCGCCGCGGCGGCCGCCGCGCCCGCACCACCGGGTGCCACGGGAGGGCCCAGGGCGCCGGCGCGGGTGGGAGTGCGGTCGTTCATGCGGGCAGTGTATCGAAGCCGCTGCGGCGCGGGCCCGGGGTCTTCGGCGATGCCGGCTGCAGCGCGCGGGCCGCCGCGGCGACCAGGGCATCGAGCAGTACGCCTTCGTTCCACGGGTGGGCGGCGTGGCGGGCCACACGCTGCAGATCCAGCGACCACGCGCGCAGCCGCGCCATCGAGGCGCCGGCCGGCACCGAGCCCGGGCTGAAGTAGCGCGGCGCACCGCCGCCGACCTGGGCCATGGCGTCATGGCACACCTTGAAGAGCAGGTCCAGCACCTGGGGCAGGGGCCAGCCCTGGACCGCGGCACCATGCCCTCGCGCCAGGGCCTGCGGCAGCTGCCGCCACACCTCGGCCTTGACGCCGCCCTGGTGAAGGGCCAGCGCATCGAGCGGCCGGCCGGCGGTGGCGGCCAGCAGCACCTCGGGTTCGGCCACGCCGCGCTCGGCCAGCCAGGCAGCGGCCGCGGCGCGGTCGGGCTCGGCCAGGCGCAGTTGCTGGCAGCGGCTGCGCACGGTGGGCAGCAGGCGTGCCGGGTCGGGCGTGGTGATGAGCAGCCGCGTGCCGGCCGGCGGCTCCTCGAGCGTCTTGAGCAGCGCGTTGGCCGACTGCAGGTTGAGCGCCTCGCCCGGCGTCAGCACGGCCACTTTCCCACGGCCGCGGGCCGAGGTCTTGAAGACCCAGTCGATGAGCTGTCGGACCTCGTCGACGCGGATCTGCCGGCTCGGCTTCTTGCTGCTGTCGCCCTCGGTCTTGTCGCCCTGCAGCGGCCATTCGAGCTCGCGGCGCTGCTGCTCGGGCATCAGCAGCAGCAGGTCGGGGTGCACGCGGCCCTGCACGAGCCGGCAGCTGCCGCAGCGGCCGCAGGCCAGGCGTGCGCCCTGCCCGGCCTCGCACAGCCACGACTGGGCCAGCGACAGCCCGAACGGCAGCACCCCCACGCCGCCCGCCCCGTGCACCAGCAGGGCATGGCCGCGCTGCTGCGACAGTGCCGCCTGCAGCGGCGCCTCCAGCCAGGGCAGCGGAGCGATGCCGTCCTCGCCAATCAGCAGGGCCGTCATGCCGGGAAGCGTCGCTGCAGCACGGCCTCGACGCGGCGCCAGACCTCGCCCGGCTCGCCGCGTGCATCGATGCGTTCGAAGCGGGCCGGATCGGCAGCCTGGCGCGCGGCATAGCCGGCGATGACCCGCTCGAAGAAGGCAACGTCCTGGGCCTCGAAGCGGTCGGGCGCGCGCACGGCGGCGCGCCGGCGGGCGGCCTCGGCGGCGGGCAGGTCGAACCAGAGCGTCAACTGCGGCTGGCGGCCGGCCTGCACCCAGGTCTCCAACTGGGCCAGCACCTGGCCATCGAAGCCGCGGCCGCCGCCCTGGTAGGCGAAGCTGGCGTCGGTGAAGCGGTCGCCGAGCACCACCGCGCCTCGGCTGAGCGCGGGCTCGATCAGGTGCACCAGGTGGTCGCGGCGCGCGGCAAACACCAGCAGCGCCTCGGTCAGCGTGTCCATCGGCCGGTGCAGCACCATCTCGCGCAGGGCCTCGGCGAGTTCGGTGCCGCCGGGTTCGCGCGTCATCACGACCTCGCGGCCGCGCGCCTCGAACCAGGCGCGCAGGGCGGCCAGGTGGGTGCTCTTGCCGGCGCCGTCGATGCCCTCGACGGTGACGAAGATGCCGCCGCTCATCGGCGCTGGAGCTGGTAGCGGGCCACGGCGCGATTATGGTCGGCGAGGTTCTCGCTGAAGGCACTGCGCCCGTCGCCCTTGGCCACGAAGTACAGCGCCCTCGTCGCCTCGGGGCGCACCGCGGCGCGCAGCGAGGCCAGACCCGGCAACGCAATGGGCGTCGGCGGCAGGCCGCCGCGGGTGTAGGTGTTGAAGGGGCCGTCGGCTTCGAGGTCGCGTCGGCGCAGGTTGCCGTCGAAGGCGGCGCCGAGGCCGTAGATCACGGTGGGGTCGGTCTGCAGCGGCATGCCGATGCGCAGCCGGTTGACGAAGACACCGGCGATCTGCCCGCGATCGGCGTCGAGCCCCGTTTCCTTCTCGACGATGGAGGCGAGGATCAGCGCCTCGTCGGCCGACTTCAGCGGCGTGTCGGGCAGGCGCTGTGCCCAGGTGTCGGCCAGGTGCTGCTGCATCGCGCGGTGGGCGCGCTTGAGCACCGTCAGGTCGCTGACGCCGCGGCTGTAGACGTAGGTGTCGGGGAAGAAGCGGCCCTCGGCCGGCACGCCGGGCGTGCCCAGCGCCGCCATCAGCTCGGCGTCGCTCATCGCGGCCGTGGCCGGCTTCAGGTGCGCGGCGCGGGCGAGTTCGGCGCGCAGCTGGCGCAGCGTCCAGCCTTCGATGAAGCGCACGCGCTCCAGCAGTTCGTCTCCCTGCACCAGCTTGTCGAGCAGCGCGCGCGGCGTGACGCCCTGGGTGACCTCATAGCTGCCGGCGCGAATGCGCCGGGCCTGGCCCGACCAGCGGAACCATTCGTACAGCAGCCGCGGCGAGGTCTGCACGCCCGCCGCCACCCAGGCCTGGGCGACGCTGCGCGGGTTGTCGCCGGGTTCGATGGACAGCTCCACCGACGGTGTGGCCAGCGGCAGCGGCCGGTCGAGCCACCACCAGGCCAGGCCCGCGGCGCAGGCCGCCGCCACCAGGGGCACGAGCACGAGCGCCAGGCCGATGCGAAACCACGAAGACCGAGACGCCATGACCGCCTCATGATAATCAGCGCCATGCCTGCTTCCCTTGCCGACCTGCCCGTCAACGGCGTGCTGCCGCTGCCCGACTGGGGCCTGATCCGTGCCCGTGGCGCCGACGCCCGCAGCTTCCTGCATGGCCAGCTCACGCAGGACGTCACGCACCTTGTGCCGGGCACGGCGCGGCTGGCGGGGTACTGCACGGCCAAGGGTCGGATGCTGGCCAGCTTCGTCATGTGGGCTTCGGGCGACGACACCGTGATGCTGGCCTGCAGCGCCGACGTGCTGCCCGCCACGCTCAAGCGGCTGCGCATGTTCGTGCTGCGCGCCAAGTGCACGCTCGACGACGTGTCGGCCGAGACGCCGCTGTGGGGCCTGGCCGGCAGCCTGGCCGGGGGCCTGTCGCCGTGGCAGGTTCAGGGTTCGGATGAGCTGCGCATCGGCCTGCCGCCGGCGCTGATCGACGGCCGCACGGTGGCGCGCGCGCTGCAGGTGGGCGGCACGGCGCCGTCCGCGCCGGCGCTGGCCGCACCCACCTGGCTCGGTCTCGAGGCCGCCAGCGGCGTGCCGCGCATCGTGGGCGCCACCGTCGAGCAGTTCGTGCCGCAGATGGTGAACCTCGAGCTGGTGGGCGGCGTGAACTTCCAGAAGGGCTGCTACCCCGGCCAGGAGGTCGTGGCGCGCAGCCAGTACCGCGGCACGCTCAAGCGCCGCGGCCACCTGCTCAGCGGCCCGGTGCAGATGACACCCGGCCAGGAGATCGTGCACAGCGCCGACCCCGGCCAGCCAGCCGGCCTGGTGGCGCTGGCCGGCGAGCTGCCCGGCGTCGGCCCTGTGGCCCTGGCCGAGCTGAAGCTGGCGGCGCTGGACGGCGGGACGCTGCACCTGGGCCAGGCCGATGGCCCGCTGCTGACACCGGCCGCCCTACCCTACGTGCTGCCCGTGCTCGCCGACTGAACGGCCGGCCGATGCGCGAGCTGTTCGTGTACTGGCGCCTGGCGCGCCACGATCTGGCCACCGCCCGCCCGGCGATGCAGCGGTTCCAGGCCGAACTCGAAGCAGAGTGGCCCGGCCTCGTGGCGCGCCTGTACGAACGCGCCGACGACGCCACGGGCGACGACGCCACGCTGATGGAAACCTACGCCCGAGACGGTGGCATCGCCCCGGGCCTGCAGGCCGACATCGTGACGCTGGGCGCCCAGGCGGCCGAGCGCTGGTGCCGCGGGCCGCGGCACGTCGAAGTCTTCGACGCGCTGCCGCGCTGAGCCGGCGTCAGGCCAGCGGCAGCCGCATCGTCTGGTGCGGCACGCCGGCTTCCTCGAACACGTCGCCCTCCGGCTGCCAGCCGGCGCGGCGGTAGAAGCCCTCGGCCGTCGTCTGCGCGTGCAGCACCAGCTCCTGCAGGCCACGCTCGCGGCCCGCCTGCACCAGTGCCTGCAGCAGCGCGCCGCCCACGCCGGCGCCGCGCACGCCGGCCGCCACCGCCATGCGGCCGATCTTGCCGATGCCGCCGGGCTGGCTCACCAGCCGCCCGCTGCCCACGGCCAGGCCGAAGCGGTTGCGCGCCACCGCGTGCAGCGCGCCGGCGTCGGCATCGTCCGACATCAGTTCGGCCGGGATGCCCTGCTCCTGCGCGAACACCGCGTGCCGCAGCGCCATCGCCTCGGCCTGCATCGCGGGCCAGTCGCCCTGCGCCACGGCCACCATCGGCTCGCCGGCCTCGAAGGCCTGCAGCCATTCACGCAGCGGCCCGGGCACCGGGCGGCTGGTCTGCGTGTGCGGGTCGGCAAAGACGTAGACCAGCTCGCCGTGCACCAGCCGCTGCTCGCCGCGGAACACGGCGGCCGCGAAGCCCATCGAGCTGTTGCCGATGCGCTGGCAGCGGATGCCAACCTCCAGCCGCTCGTCGTAGCGCGCCGAGCCTTCGTATTCGAGCGTGGCCTTGCGCACGTAAAGGTCGCCGGCGAGCTGCTCCATCGTCTCGTGGTACGGCAGCGCCAGGGCGCGCCAGTAGCCGGCCACGGCGGTGTCGACGTACATCAGGTAGTGGCCATTGAAGACGATCTTCTGCATGTCGACCTCGGCCCAGCGCACGCGCAAGGGCTCGAGGTAACGGAAATCGGCGCGTTTCATCGGCGGGCAGCCTCCTGGATGGCGGCCGCCGCAGCGGCCAGGGCGTCGTGGGCCTCGCGCAGCGCGCGGCCCATCTTGATGAAGTCGTGCGTGACGCCGCGGAACAGCTCCAGCGCCACCGGCACGCCGGCGGCGCGCAGGCGGTCGGCGTAGGCCAGGCCCTCGTCGACCAGCGGGTCGCACTCGGCCAGCACCACGCAGGCCGGCGCGACGCCATCGACCTCGGCCTCCAGCGGCGCGAAGCGCCAGTCGCGGCGCCGGTGGTAGGGGATGGCGTGGTCGAACATCCACGCGATGCTGGCGGCGTCGAGCAGAAAGCCCTCGGCAAACAGCTTGTGCGACGGCGTGTCGGCGTGCGCGGTGGTGCCCGGCGTGATGAGCAGCTGCAGCGCCAGCGGCCAGCCCCGGTCGCGCGCGTGCAGCGCCGCAACGGCGGCCATCGTGCCGCCGGCGCTGTCGCCGCCGACGCCCACGAGGCGCTCGATGCCGGCCGCGGCCGGCTGGTGCACCAGGGACTCCAGCGCCGCCCAGGTGTCGTCCACGGCGGCGGGGAACGGGTGCTCGGGCGCCAGGCGGTAGTCCAGCGCCACGACGGCGCAGCCGCTGCGCAGCGCCAGCTGCCGGCACAGGCTGTCGTGTGTCTCAAGGCTGCCGATGACGAAGCCGCCCCCGTGCAGGTACAGCAGCGCCGGCAGCGGTTGCGGCTCGGGCGCATACAGCCGCGCACGGCAGCCGGCGAGCGTGAGCTCGCGCACCACGGACAGCGGTGCGCGAGGCAGGTCCAGCACTTCGGCGCCGGCGGCGTAGGCCGCGCGGGCCTCGGCGGGCGTGAGCGTGTGGAACGGCGGCCGCCTGGCGCGGTGGATCCGTTCGAGCAGGCCGGCCATCGCCGGCGTCAGGAGCTGGAGCGACATGGCGCGCGCAGGATACCGGCCGCGCCGGACCGCCCCGCCGATGCGGCGCTCAGCCGCCGCAGGCGGTGCGGTTCCAGTCGAAGCGGTCGCTGCCGCGGCAGGCGAACACCTGCACGCCCGGCGGGATGGGGATGCAGGCGCCGGCGCTCACCGCCAGCGCGTTGGTGGCGCCGTTGGCGAAGCGCACGTGGTAGACCACCGGCTGGCCACAGGCGTTCTGCGCGCAGGTGCCGCCGGCGTTGCTGACCGGGCGCACGCAGGCCAGCGAGGTGTAGCCGCCCTGCGCCTGGTTGGCGGCCGGCTGCGCGCCCGTCTTGGCCTGCTTGTACTGGCTGCGGGCGTCGACGGCCGCGGTCGCGACGCTGGACAGCGTGCCCAGCAGCGAGTGCAGTTCCTCGTCGGACATCGTGCCGCAGCCGGCCAGGGCCGCCGCCAGGGCCAGGGCCAGCACCGGGCCGGGGCCGGAACGTCGAGTGCGCGTGGGGTTCGGTGACATGCTTCCCTCGTTGGTCGATGAGTGGTGCGATGGCGTGGCCCAGGGGCAACGTCTCGTTACATCGTAGCAAGCCGGGGATCACACGACGACACATCGCTTGCGGATGCAGTCCGTCGCGGCCGCGGTGCGGCGCGTCGCAGCGGCGCTGCCGGCCCCCGGGCAGCGCTGATATGGTGTCCTACATCAGCAACACACCCCATCCGTGGCGCACCCGCCGCGGCAGGAGGGCCCGATGACCACCTGGGACGACCGACAACCCATCTACCAGCAGCTCGCCGACCTGCTGGCGGCGCGCCTGCTCGACGGCGACCCGCCCGAAGGCGAGGCCATGCCCTCGGTGCGGGCCCTGGCGGGCCTGCACCTGCTGAACCCGCTCACCGTGAACCGCGCGCTGCAGGCCCTGGCCGACACCGGGCTGCTGGAAAGCCGCCGCGGGCTGGGCCTGTTCGTGGTGCCCGGCGCGCGCGACCGGCTGCGTGCCGCCGAGCGCGAGCGGTTCCTCTCTGAGGAATGGCCGCGGCTGCGCGCCAAGCTGCGCCGCCTGGGCATCGCCGCGCAGCAACTGGACTGGGACGCCGGCGCCCTTGAGGAGAAGCAGGCGTGACGCACAACGACAAGGCATCCACCACCATGGCCCAACCCCAGACCGACGCGCTGATCTCGGCGCAGCACCTGAGCGTGCGCTACGGTCGCAAGACCGCCGTCGACGACGTCAGCTTCACCATCCCAAAGGGGCGCGTCGTCGGGCTGCTCGGCCACAACGGCGCCGGCAAGACCACGCTGATGAAGGCGCTGGTGGGCCTGGCGCGGCCGGAGGGCTCGCTCAGCGTGCTGGGCCTGCACCCTCAGCGCGAGCGCGTGGCGCTGCTGCAGGGCACCTGCTACATCCCCGACGTCGCCATCCTGCCGCGCTGGGCGCGGGTCGACGAACTCATCACGCTGATGGCCCAGCTGCACCCGCGCTTCTCGGCCGAGCGCGCGCGGCAGCTGCTCGCGCGCACCAGCGTGGGTCTGCACGACAAGGTGAAGTCGCTGTCCAAGGGCATGGTCGTGCAGGCGCACCTGGCGCTGGTGGCCAGCATCGACGCGAAGCTGATGATCCTGGACGAGCCCACGCTGGGCCTGGACGTTCTGTCGCGCAAGGCCTTCTACGAGATGCTCATCGACGAGTGGTGCGACGGCGAGCGCAGCGTGCTCGTCAGCACCCATCAGGTCGAGGAGGTCGAGTCGCTGCTGTCCGACGTGCTGATGCTCAACGAGGGCAAGCTGGTGCTGTCGATCAGCCTCGAGGAGATGGACCGCCGCTTCGTCGCCCTGAGCCACGACCCCGCCGTGGCCGAGCAGATGGCCGCCGCCCACCCGCTGCTGAAGTACCGCGTGCAGGGCGGCGTGGCCGCGCTGTTCGACGGCGAGCCGCCCGCTGCCGTGCAGGCCCTGGGCCGCCGCGTGCGCCCCAGCCTCGTGGACCTGTTCGTGGCGCTGACGCGCAAGCCCGAACTCGACCGCCAGCACTTCTGACCGCCCGGAGCCCGACCATGAAGAACCTCCTGCCCCTCATGCAGCGCGAATGGCTGCAGCACCGCCGCGCATGGGCGCTGATGGTGCTGGTGCCGCTGGGACTGTCGCTGCTGCTGCTGTCGTTCGGCACCATCCAGCTCGACGACGACATGATGGCGATGAGGCCGCGCGACCTGTCGATGATGCTGGCCTCGCTGTCGATGGTGATCACCGCGACGACGCTGCTGCTCATCCTGGGCGCGACCTCGCTGTTCATCGCGCTCGGTTCGCCTCGCCGCGACCACGGCGACCGCTCGGTGGAGTTCTGGCTGTCGCTGCCCAGCGGCCATGCCGAAAGCCTGATCGCGCCGCTGCTGGTGCACCTGCTGCTGGTGCCGGCGGCGGCACTGGTGGTGGGCTACGTGGTCTCGATTCCGGTGTCGATGCTCACCGTGGGGCGTGTCGTCGGCCTGGGCGAGTGGTTCGCGCTGCCCTGGGGCCACATGCTGCTGGGCCTGGGCGCGCTGCTGTTGCGCGTGGTGGCCGGGCTGCCGATGGCCGTGCTGTGGCTGCTGCCGCTGATCCTGGCGGCGATGCTGTCCAACGCGCTGTTCCGGCGCTGGGGTCTGCCGCTGCTGGGCATCGCGCTGATCCTGCTGAGCCAGGCCCTGGAGCGGGTGTTCGGGCAGCCGATCCTCACGCAGACGCTGGCGGCGCTGCTGAGCCACGCCGCCACCTCGCTGGCCGGTGCGGCCGGTGCCGAAGCGATGCAGCCCAGCGGCTCGGTGCCGATCGAGTCGCTGGGCGCCCTGCCCGGCTGGGCGCTGCGCGACTTCGGCCATGCGCTGCGCGACCTCGCGCAGCCGCTGCTGCCCGGCGCGCTGGTGGTCTCGGGCGGGCTGTTCGCGGCGCTGCTGGCGTGGCGCCGCCGGGGCGTGTCGGCCGCCTGAGCGCGGCGCGTTCAGCGCGCGGGCGGCTGCAGCGAGATGCCCTCGTTGGCCAGCACGCGGATGGCCGCCTCGATGCGGGCCTGCAGCTTCGGCGCCTCGGCCTGCATGCCCTGGACCATGGGCTGCATCAGCTGCGGCAGGTCGTCGGCCACGACGATCATCGACTTGCGGCCCGCTGGGCTGTCGTAGAAGCGGCGGACGTCCTCGATCTCGGCCAGCGTGAAGCGCTCGACGTAGACGCGTGTCATCGCGGCGTACACGTCGGGCATTAGCCGCGTCATCACCTCGCCCATGCCCTCCGTCAGCGCGGTCGACAGCACCTGCGCGGCACGGTCGCGCTGGGCCATCGTCAGGTGCGAGGCGCTGCGCAACTGCTGCTCCAGCGGCGCCTGCATGGCCTTGCCCATCATGGCCATCATCTTGTCGGGGCCGGTCAGCTCGTTCATCAGCGCCACCACCTTGCGTGCCGCGGCCAGGCGCGCCTCGGGGGTGTCGGCCTGGGCCGCGGCGGGCAGCGGCAGCAGCAGGGTCAGGGCGGCCAGCAGGCTGCACAGCACGGCGGCCGGACGGAGGGCTTGCAACATCGGGGGCTCCGGTTTCGATGAGGCCCGCAGGCTAACCCGGAACGCAAAAAGGGCCCGGCAGCGCCGGGCCCCTGGGATGTCTCCCCCGCCTCGTCCGAGCTCAGTGATGCGTGCCGTCGAGGAACTGCTCGTCCTCGGTCGAGCCCTTCAGCGCGGCCGTGGAGGCTTCCTTCTCGATCGTCGTCGTCACGGCGTCGAAGTAGCCGGTGCCGACCTCGCGCTGGTGCTTCACGGCGGTGAAGCCCCGCTCGGCGGCGGCGAACTCCTTCTCCTGCAGCTCCACGAACGCGCTCATGTTGTGGCGGGCGTAGCCGTAGGCGAGGTCGAACATGCCGTAGTTCAGGCTGTGGAAGCCGGCCAGCGTGATGAACTGGAACTTGTAGCCCATGGCGCCGAGTTCACGCTGGAACTTGGCGATCGTGGCGTCGTCGAGGTTCTTCTTCCAGTTGAAGGACGGCGAGCAGTTGTAGGCCAGCATCTTGCCCGGGAAGTGCTTGTGGATGGCTTCGGCAAAGGCCTT
>JAIXTY010000139.1 GCA_027483705.1 Rubrivivax sp. | reverse complement strand
GCTCAGCCGGTAGCTGTACACCGGCCGCTCGGCCTGCTTGGGGATGTAGTAGTACATGATCCCCAGGAAGCCCGCCGTGAGGAAGAAGCCCACCGCGTTGTGGCCGTACCACCACTGGATCATCGCGTCCTGCGCGCCGGCGTAGGCGCTATAGCTCTTGAACGCGCTCACCGGCATCGCTGCGCTGTTGACGATGTGCAGCAGCGCCACAGCGATGATGAAGGCGCCGAAGAACCAGTTCGCCACGTAGATGTGGCGCACCTTGCGCATGCCGATGGTGCCGAAGAACACCACCGCGTAGGCCACCCAGGTGACGGCGATCGCGATGTCGATGGGCCACTCGAGCTCGGCGTACTCCTTGCCGCTGGTGATGCCCAGCGGCAGCGTTATCGCCGCCGACACGATGATCAGCTGCCACATCACGAAGGTGAACAGCGCCAGCCCCGGTGCGAACAGCCGCGTCTGGCAGGTGCGCTGCACGACGTGGTAGCTGGTGGCGAACAGCGTGCAGCCGCCGAACGCGAAGATCACCGCGTTGGTGTGCAGCGGGCGCAGCCGGCCGTAGCTGAGGAAGGGGATGCCCAGGTTGAGCTCGGGCCAGGCCAGCTGGGCGGCAATGATCACTCCCACGAGCATGCCGACCACGCCCCACAACACGGCGGCCAGGGCGAACAGCCTGACCACCGTATCGGCGTAGACGGCCTGCCCGGTTGCCCTCGCGGACGGGACGGCGCGTGTTGTTGACATCGATCGGACTCCTCGGACCCGGCTGCAACCACTTGCAGCGCTTGGAGGATTCTTCCGGTCAGTCCTCTCGGCGGGATTGACCCGCGTCAAGCGACGGGGCGTCGTCCGTCAGGATGCGTTCACCTTCGCGCTCGAGGTCCTCGAACTGCCCGCCGTTCACGGCCCAGCCGAACACGCCGAGGATCAGCAGCACCAGCAGGGCCGACAGCGGGATCAGGACGTAGAGGCTTTCCATCGACGGCGTGCGGGCGTGCGTTCAGCGCGCGGCGCGCTGCGCGTTCAGCACCACGAGCAGCGAACTCGTGGCCATGCCCAGGCCCGCGGCCCAGGGCGGCAGCCAGCCCAGCAGGGCCAGCGGAATGCAGCTGAGGTTGTAGACCGCCGACAGAGCCAGGTTCTGCCGCACCAGCGCGACGGCCTGGCGCGCACGGGTTCGGGCGTGCACGAGGTCGGCCAGGCGGCTGGACGTGATCACCGCATCGGCCTGCGCGCGCGCCACCAGTGCGCCCTGCCCCATGGCCAGCGACACGTCGGCGCGCGCCAGCACCGGCGCATCGTTGATGCCATCGCCCACCATCACCACCGGGCCCGACGAGGCCTGCAGCCCCGTCAGCACCGCCAGCTTGTCCTCGGGCGTGGCCTCGGCGTGCACGTCGTCGATGCCGAGGCGGGCCGCCAGCGAGGTGGCGCGCGTGGCGCGGTCGCCGCTGAGCAGCGTGACGCCCATGCCGTCGGCGCGCAGCGTCGCCACGGCCGCGGCGGCGCCCTCGCGCAGCGTCTCCTCGACGACGAAGCGGGCCAACGTGCGGCCGTCGCGGGCCAGCGCGACGGCGGCCTCGGCGTCGGCGTGGACATCACCCACCCAGGCCGGTGCTCCGAGCCGCCAGACATGGCCCTCGCCATCGACGGCCTCGACGCCGGCGCCGGCGTGCTCCCGCAACTCGCGCCACGCCGGGGCCGGCCCGGACTCGCCTGCCGCCGCCACCAGGGCCTGCGACACCGGATGCCGCGACCAGGCCGCCAGGCGCGCGGCTGCGCGCAGCGCTTGTGCTTCGACATCGCCTTCCGGCCACACGGCCCAGGCCGCCGGCAGCGCGTGCGCCGCGGCCAGCGACGGCTTGTCTTCGGTGAGCGTGCCGGTCTTGTCGAACACCAGGTGCCGCGCCTGCGCCAGCACCTCGATGGCATCCAGCCGCTGCAGCAGCACGCCGTGCCGCGCCATGCCCCGCGCCGCCGCCACCAGCGTGGCGGGCGCGGCCAGCGACAGCGCGCAGGGGCAGGTCACGATGAGCACCGACACCGCCACCCAGACCGCGCGCGACGGGTCGATCACGCTCCAGGCCGCGGCACCGGCGGCGGCCAGCAGCAGCACGGTCCACAGGAACGGTGGCGCCCAGCGGTCGGCCAGCCGCGCCGCCGCAGGCCGTTGCGACAGCGCGCTCTTCATCATCGAGACGATGCGCTCCAACCGCGTGTCGCCGCCGATGCGCTCCACGCGCACGAGCACGGGTGCGCCGTGGTTGGTGCTGCCCGCCACCACCGCACTGCCGCAGGGCTTGGGCACCGGCAGCGACTCGCCGGTGAGCAGCGATTCGTCGGCCTCGGTGCTGCCCTCGATCACCACGCCGTCGGCCGGGAAGGCCTGGCCCAGCGGCACCCGCACGGTGTCGCCCACGTGCAGCCGCAACGTGCTCACGGCCACGACGCCGCCGTCGGCGCCCACGCGCCAGGCCGTCTCGGGCAGGCGTGCCAACGCACGCTCGAGCTGCTCGGCCGCGCCGGCGCGCGCCTTGAGTTCGATCCAGCGCGCGCCCAGCAGGAAGCTCACGAACATCGTCAGCGAGTCGAAGTACACCTCGTGGCCGAAGGGGCCGGCCGGGTCGAAGGTGGCGCTCGTGCTGGCCACGAAGGTGATGAGCAGACCCAGCGCCACCGGCACGTCCATGCCGATGGCCCGCGCGTCGAATCCGTGGCCGCGGCCGCCCAGCACCGTGCGCAGCGAGCGCCAGGCCCCGGCGAAGAACGGCGCCGCCGAGAACGCCATCACCGGCAGCGTCAGGATCCAGCTGCCCCAGTTGAGCAGCCGGCGCATCTCGTCGCTCAGGTCGCCCGGCGCGGCCACGTAACTGGGGGTGGCGAACATCATCACCTGCATGGCGCAGAAGCCGGCCACGAACAGGCGCCACAGGGCCTGGCGCTGCTCGCGCCGGCGCAGCTCGCGCGCGGGCGCCGCGGCGTCGGGCACGGCGTCGTAGCCGGCGCGGCGCACCGCGGCGATCAGCTGCGACGGCCGCGTGCGCGCAGGATCCCAGGTGACGCTGGCCCGCTCGCTGGCGGCGCTCACCTGCGCGGCCTCGACGCCGTCGACACGCCGCAAGGCGTTCTCGATGAGGCCGGCGCAGGCCGCGCAGTGCATGCCGGCCAGCTGCAGCGCGCTCTCGGCGCGGCGCTCGCCGCCGGGGCCGAGCACCCAGCGCGTGAAGCGCCCAAACTCCAGCGGATCGTCGACCACGTCGGTCGGCATCACGGCGTCGGGCAGAGGTGTGGCTGAGACTGGCACACCATAATCTAGGCCTCGTCGACGCCCTGTCCCATGACCTCGATCAAGTTCCGGCGCCTCAGCCCCCGCCTCGTGGCCACCGCCCTGCTGTCGTCGCTGCTCGCCGCGGCCGCGGCGCAGACGGGGCCGCAGCCCAAGCTGCCGACAACGCCGCTGACGATCGGCATCCACGTCGTGCAGGCCGAGCTGGCCGTGACGCCGGATCAGCAGGCCACGGGCATGATGTTCCGCACCACCATGGGCACGAACGAGGGCATGCTCTTCGTCAACGACGAGCCCGGCGTGCGCTGCTTCTGGATGCGCAACACGCTGCTGCCGCTGAGCATCGCCTTCATCGCCGACGACGGCACCATCGTCAACACCGCCGAGATGGAGCCGAAGTCCGACAAGTCGCACTGCTCAGCGCAGCCGGTGCGCTTTGCGCTCGAGATGAACCAGGGCTGGTTCGCCAAGCGCGGCATCAAGCCGGGCGCGAAGGTCAGCGGCAAGCCCTTCCGGCGCTGAGGCCGCGGCTCGCTGAGCCCGCACTCAGCCGGCACTCAGCCGGCCAGCGTCACCGTGAAGCGCATGCCGTCGACCGCCGGGCGCGTCTGGGCCACCAGGGTGCCGCCCAGCCGCGCGACGATCTCGCTGGCGATCGCCAGCCCGAGGCCGGTGCCGCCGTCGCTGCGCAGGTCGGCGCGCTCGCCGCGCCAGAACGGCTCGAACAGGTGCGGCAGCTCGTCGGGCCGCACGCCCGGGCCGTTGTCCTCGACCACGATCTCGGCGCCGCCGCCCTGGCGAGGCTCGATACGCAGGCGGATCTGCTCGCCGCCGTAGCGCTGCGCGTTGTCGAGCAGGTTCGCCACCACCTCGCCCAGCCAGATGGGGTGGGCGCGCGCCGGCACCGGCGTCTCGGGTGCGTCCATCTCGATCTGGCGGCCCTGCCGCAGGCCCTGCAGCACCAGCGGCTCGGCGGCCTCGCGCACCAGCGGCACGATGTCCATCGTGGCCTGCTCGCCCTGCATCGCGAGCGCCGTCTCCGAGCCCGCCAGGCTCAGCAGCTGGCCGATCAGCCGCGACAGCCGCTGCGTCGAGCCCAGCAGCTCGCGCAGCAGCGGCCGGCCGGGCTCGACGCCGGCACGCTGCAGCTCGCGCTCCAGTTCCTGGGCCAGCACGCGGATGCCGGCCACCGGCGTGCGCAGCTGGTGCGCGGCGTCAGCGACGAAGCGGCGCTGCAGCGCCACCGAGTGCTGCACGTCGAGCATCAGGTTGTTGATGCGCTCCACCATCGGCAGCGCCTCGGCGGGCACGCGCTGCAGCGCCAGCGGACGCCAGTCGTGCAGCTCGCGCAGTTCGATCTCCTCGCTCAGGCGCGTCAGCGGCTTCAGGCCGCGGTTGACGCCCCAGCCCAGCAGCAAGAAGGTCACCAGGCCCAATCCAACGGCGGGCAACACGATGGCCAGCTGCACGTCGCGCACCAGCGCCGAGCGCTTGGTGGTGGTCTCGACGACGACGATGCTCACCGTGCGGTCGATCATCGGGCTGGTCACGGAGAACACCGCGCCGCGCACCGGCTCGCCCTGGTAGAGGGCGTCGAACAGCAACGGCTGCTGCAGGCTGGCCGCGTCGAAACGCGGCGCCGGCACCGAGCCGTCGCCGGCCAGCGGCGAGCCTTCGATGTCGACCATCACGAAGCCGTTGCGGTCTTCGCTGTCCCAGGTGAGCAGTTCCAGCGTCTGCCGGCTCACGTCAAGCAGCGGTCCGCGGTCGGACCAGGTGACGCGCGCCGCCAGCGCTGAGGCTTCGTCGCGCAGCGAGCGGTCGAAGGCGCGCTCGGCGGCGTCGCGGGCGATGATGAACGCGCCCGTCACGGCCGAGGCGATGCCGATGAGCCAGATCCAGGCCAGCGGCACCAGCAGCCGCCGCGCCAGGCTCGGCGGCGTCCCCATCGCGCTCATGCCGATGGCGGCTCGGCGGCCTCCATCACGTAGCCGAAGCCGCGCACCGTGCGGATGACGACGCCCAGCTCGCCGAAGCGCTTGCGCAGCCGGTGGATGTAGACCTCGACCGAGTTCTCGCTGAAGTCCGATTCCCAGCTGGACAGCCGGGCGACGATCTGATCCTTGGGCACGACGCGGCCCGCCTTGCCCATCAGCAGCTCGGTCAGGGCCAGCTCGCGCGGCGACAGCGCCACGCGCTCACCGCGGTGGCGCAGCTCGCGGTCAGCCACGTGGAGCGTCAGCTCACCCAGCATCAGCGTGTTCTCGGCACGGCCCGCGGCGCGGCGGCCCAGCGCCCGCAGCCGCGCCAGCAGCTCGGGCAGGTCGAAGGGCTTGACGAGGTAGTCGTCGGCGCCGGCATCCAGGCCGGCCACGCGGTCGGCGAGCTGGTCGCGCGCCGTCAGCAGCAGCACCGGGAAGGTGGCCCCGCGCTGGCGCCAGTGCCGCAGCACGTCCATGCCGTCGCGGCGCGGCAGGCCGAGGTCGAGCACGGCCACGTCGTGCTCGCCGGTCAGGCCGGCGTGGCTGGCCTGCTCGCCACACGACAGCACGTCGACGCGCCAGCCTTCGGCCTGCAGAGCGTGCCGCACGCCAACGGTCAGCGCGTGGTCGTCCTCGACGAGCAGAACCCGCATCGCGGCGCGGCCGTGCCGGCGGCGGTCAGCCGAAGTTCGCCTGCGCGAACTCCCAGTTCACGAGCTTGTCGAGGAAGGTCTCGACGAACTTCGGACGCAGGTTGCGGTAGTCGATGTAGTAGGCGTGTTCCCACACGTCGACGGTCAGCAGCGCGGTGTCGCCGGTGGTCAGCGGCGTGCCGGCGGCGCCCATGTTGACGATGTCGACGCTGCCGTCAGCCTTCTTCACGAGCCACGTCCAGCCGCTGCCGAAGTTGCCGACGGCGCTCTTGACGAAGGCTTCGCGG
>JAIXTY010000359.1 GCA_027483705.1 Rubrivivax sp. | reverse complement strand
GGCACGGGCGCCGGAGCGGTCACGGCCGCCACCGGCGCGCGGGCCGGCGCGGCGTTGCCCGGGGCCGCGGGCGCCGCCACCGGGCTGCGCACCGGGGCCGGCGCGGGTGCCGGGGCCGGTGGCGGGCTGGCGGCCGGCACAGTGATGCAGCCCGAGGCCAGCGCGGCCAGCGCACCCAGCACCCCGAGGGCGCCGCGGCGGCCGGTCGAATCAATGCAGCGCACGATAGATCTCCTCCGCCAGTTCGGGGCCGATGCCCTCGACGCTGGCCAGTTCGTCGACGGCCGCTGCCGCCACACCGCGCAGCCCGCCGAAGCGCTGCAACAGACGGGCCCGCTTGCGCGGGCCGATGCCGGGAATGTCTTCGAGCCGGCTGCCACCGGTGCGCACGCTGGCCCGCCGGGCCCGCATGCCGGTGATCGCGAAGCGGTGCGCCTCGTCGCGGATCTGCGCCACCAGCATCAGGGCGGCCGAATCATGCCCGAGTTGCACCTTGGGCCGGCCGTCGGCAAAGACCAGCTCCTCCAGGCCCACCTTGCGGCCCTCGCCCTTCTCGACGCCGACGATGAGGCCGATGTCCAGCCCCAGCGACTCGAAGACCTCGCGCGCCATGCTCACCTGGCCACGGCCGCCGTCGACCAGCACCAGGTCGGGCAGCCGTGCCGGCGCGCTGCGGCGCGGCTTGGGCGCGGCTTCGGTGGTGGCTTCGGTGGTGGCTTCAGCCGCCGCTTCCGCGCCGGACTCCGCCGCCTCGCGCGCCAGCTCGGCCAGCCGGGCGTAGCGGCGCGTCAGCACCTGGCGCATCGCGGCGTAGTCGTCGCCACCGGTGATGCCTTCGATGTTGAAGCGGCGGTACTGCGCGCTCTGCATCGCATGGCCTTCGTAGACCACGCAGCTGGCCTGCGTGGCCTCGCCGGCGGTGTGGCTGATGTCGAAGCACTCGATGCGCAGCTGCGCGGCGTCGGCCACGTCGAGGTCGAGCGCCTCCACCAGCGCGCGCGTGCGCGCCTGGGCCGAGCCTTCCTCGGCGAGCAGCCGCGCCAGTGCGAGCTCGGCGCCCTTGGCGGCCATCTCGAGCCACACGCGCCGCTGCTCGCGCGGCTGGTGCGTGCAGCGCAGGCGCACCCCCGAGTTCTCGGCCAGCGCGTCGACCAGCGCCTTGTCGACGGCATGGCTCACCACCAGCAGCGGCGGCACCGGCTGGCCGGTGTAGTGCTGCGCGATGAAGGCCTCGAGCACGGCGCTCTCGATGCTGCGCTCGGGCGCGCCGATGTCGTACTCGTCGTCCTCGGGCGGCATCTCGCCATCGTCGCCCGGGCCCGGCACGCCCCGCAGCGCCGCGCCTTCCTGCACGTGCGTCGGGAAGTAGGCGCGGTCGCCGAGGTGGCGGCTGCCGCGCACCATGGCCAGGTTCACGCAGGCGCGGCCCCCGGCCACCTTGACGGCGAGCACGTCGACGTCACGGTCGCTGGCGTTCAGGCTGCTGGCGTCCACCGTCTGCTGCTGCAGCACGCGCGACAGGCTCGAGATGCGGTTGCGGCAGGCCGCCGCGCGCTCGAACTCCAGCGCATCGGCGAAGGCCATCATCTGCGCCTGCAGGTCCTCGATGACCTCCTGTGTCTGCCCGAGCAGAAAGCGCTCGGCGTCGCGCACGTCGCGTGCGTAGTCCTCGGCGCTGACGAGGCCGACGCAGGGGCCGCTGCAGCGCTCGATCTGGTACAGCAGGCAGGGCCGGCTGCGGTTGGCGTAGACCGTGTCCTCGCAGGTGCGCAGCCGGAAGGCCTTCTGCATCAGCTGGATCGTCTGCTTCACCGCCCAGGCATTGGGGTAGGGCCCGAAGTAGCGGTGCTTGCGGTCCACCGCGCCGCGGAAGTAGGCCATGCGCGGGAACGGGTGCGTGACGAGCTTCAGGTAGGGGTAGCTCTTGTCGTCGCGGAACAGGATGTTGAAGCGCGGCTGCAGCGTCTTGATGAGGTTGTTCTCGAGCAGCAGCGCCTCGGCCTCGGTGCGCACCACCGTGGTCTCCAGCCGCGCGATGCGCGAGACCATCTGGCCGATGCGCGTGCCGTCGTGGTCGCGGTGCAGGTAGCTCGAGACGCGCTTCTTCAGGTTGCGCGCCTTGCCCACGTAGAGCAGGCCGCCCTGGGCGTCGAACCAGCGGTAGACACCGGGCAGGCCGGGCAGCGCGGCCACCTCGGCGAGCAGCCGCTCGCGGTCGGGGGTGGCGGGGGGCGCTGCGGTCTCGCGCGTGGTGTTCTCCGGGGCCGTCATCGCGGTGGATTTTCCACGGCTTCGATAATCCCCCCGTGACCCGCCCGCGCCCTCGCTGGGACCTCTACTGCCGCGTCATCGACAACCTCGGCGACGCCGGCGTGTGCTGGCGGCTGGCGGCCGACCTCGCGGCGCGCGGCGTGGCGGTGCGGCTGGTGATCGACGACGCGTCGCCGCTGGCCTGGATGGCGCCCGGCGGCGCGCCCGGCGTCACGGTGCAGCCCTGGCCGGGCACGGGCGAGCCGGGCGACGTCGTGATCGAGGCCTTCGGCTGCGACCCGCCACCGGCGGCGCTGGCCGCGATGGCGGCGCGGCCGGTGCCGCCGGTGTGGATCAACCTCGAGTACCTCAGCGCCGAGGAGTGGGTCGAGCGCGCCCACGGCCTGCCCTCGCCGCAGGCCAGCGGGCTGACCAAGTGGTTCCTGTTCCCGGGCTTCACGCCGCGCACCGCGGGCCTGCTGCGCGAGAGCGGGCTGCTGACGCGCCGCGCCGCCTTCGACGGCCGCGCCTGGCTGGCCGCGCAGGGCTGGCCCGCCATGGCCGACGAGCGCATCGTGCTGCTGTTCGACTACGCCAACCCGCTGCTGCCGGCGCTGCGCGACGACCTGGCACGTTCACCGACGCTGCTGCTGGTGCCGCAAGGCCCGGCGCAGGCCGCGGTGGCCGGCTGGGGCCACACGCCGGACCTGCGCGTGCAGCCGCTGCCGTACGTGAGCCAGGCGGACTTCGACCGCCTCCTCTGGAGCGCCGGCCTGAACTTCGTGCGCGGCGAGGACTCGCTGGTGCGCGCGCTGTGGGCCGGGGCGCCCTTCGTGTGGCAGGCCTACCCGCAGCACGACGGTGCGCACCACGCCAAGGTCGACGCGCTGCTGGCCCGCATCGGGGCCCCGCCGGCCGTCGCGGCGCTGTGGCGGGCCTGGAACGGCGCGCCGGGCGCCGCCTGGCCCGGCCTGCCGCCGGCGGCCGCGTGGCAGCCCGCGCTGGCCCGGGCCGGCGCGGCGCTGGCCGTGCAGGACGACCTCGTCACGCAGCTGCTGGCCTTCGCGGCCCGGCACGGGGCACCGTCACCTGCCTGACCGGGCGGCACTGCTAGAATCGTGGGCTTTTCGCCTGGCGTCAGCCTCCACCGCCTTCCGCGTGCCGCGCAGCGCCAGGCCACCATCCGAACCTCGCCCGAACTTCGCCAGAAGACCGCACCATGAAACTCGCTCAGGAAATCCGCGCCGGCAACGTCATCATGCAGGGCAAGGACCCGATGGTCGTGCTCAAGACCGAATACAGCCGCGGCGGCCGCGGTGCCGCCACCGTGCGCATGAAGATGAAGAGCCTGCTCAGCGGCTTCGGCGCCGAGTCGGTGTTCAAGGCCGACGACAAGATGGACCAGATCATCCTCGACAAGAAGGAGTGCACCTACTCCTACTTCGCCGATCCGATGTACGTGTTCATGGACGCCGAATACAACCAGTTCGAGGTCGAGGCCGACAACATGGGCGACGCGATCCACTACCTCGAAGACGGCATGTCGGTGGAAGTGACCTTCTACGACGGCAAGGCCATCAGCGTCGAACTGCCCACCACCGTGGTGCGCGAGATCCAGACCGACCCCGCCGTCAAGGGCGACACCTCGGGCAAGGTGCTCAAGCCGGCCAAGCTGGTGGGCACGGGCTTCGAGATCAGCGTGCCGATCTTCGTGGAGAACGGCGACAAGGTCGAGATCGACACCCGCACGCACGAGTACCGCAAGCGCGTCTGATCAACCACCGCTGCGGCCACGCCAGGGGCGCCTTCGGGCGCCCTTTGTCTTGGCGGCCGCGGCTCTATCCTCCGGGCCGCAAGCCCCACCCAACCCCGTGAGCGCCTTCGACTTCGACGCCGCCGTGCGCGCCCCGTTCCGCATGCAGCCCGGCCTGCGCCGGCTGGCCGCGGGCGCGCGCCAGCTCACGCCGCTGGCCCCGGGCTCGCGGCACCAGCGCGAGAAGCTGGCCGTGCTGTCGGCCTTCTGGTCGCAGGCGCTGGTGTGCGCCCCCGGCTTCGACGCCGGCCCGGCCCTGGACGCGCTGGCCGCCCACGCCGCCGCCGAGCAGCCCGCGGCCTGGGCCGTCGACGCCGACGGCCGCTGGCTGGCGCGCCAGCTGGCCACCGCCGTGCACGCCGACGGCACCGTGGAGCAGCTGCAGGCCGGCCGCTTCGGCCTGGGCGACGAGATCGCGCGCTGCCTGCGCCCGCTGCCCGCCGCCTGGCGCCGCGCCGGCCTGCTGGCGCTGGCCTTTGCCGAGGACTTCGCCCTTGTCGAGGCCGCCGGCGGCACCATCCCCTGGATGGCCGTCTGCCTGCCCAGCCACTGGGCGCCGGTCGACAAGGTCGGCCGCCACTTCGCCGAGGTGCACGCCCCGGTGGCCGACAACACACTGCTGCTGCAGGCCAGCAGCGCACTGATGAAGCTGGCCGCTGGCGGCGAAGCCTGGGAGCGCTTCGTCTGGAACGTCACCGACGAGCCGCGCCTGAACGCCCACCCGGCGCACCAGCGTCATGACGAACAGGGGCGCTGGTCGCAGACCGCCGTGTCGCAGGCCTGGTTCCGCAGCGAGCGCCAGACCTTCATTCCCGTGCCGGGCCGGGCTCAGGCGGTGTTCACCATCCTCGTCGAGGTGCAGCCGCTGGCGGCCGTGCTCGGCGACGCGGCACGCACGCGCGCGCTGCACGAGGCGATCGCGACGATGAGCCCGGCCGTGCTGGCCTACCGCGGCCTCACCACGGTGCGCGAGCCGCTGCTGCAATGGCTGCAGGCGCGCGCCACGGCGCTCGACGGCGCGGCCGTGCCGTGAAGCCCGCCCCGCTGCGGCCGGCGCGCATCCACTTCCCGGCCGACGGCGGGCCGCCCGAGGCGCCGGACTTCGGCGACGTCTACCACCCCCGCGTCGGTGCGCTGGCGCAGGCGCGGCACGTGTTCCTGGGCGGCAACGGCCTGCCCGGCCGCTGGGCCGGCCGCGGCGACTTCACCGTGCTCGAAACCGGCTTCGGCCTCGGCCACAACCTGCTCGCGCTGTGGGACGCCTGGCGGGCCGATCCGGCGCGGCCCGATCGGCTGCATGTGGTGTCGCTGGAGCTGCACCCGCCCACGGCGGCCGATCTGGCGCGCACCCATGCCGAGTCGCCACTGCCCGACCTGGCCGGCGCGCTGGTGGCCGCCTGGCCGCCGATGGCGCCGGGCCTGCATGTGCTCACCTTCGAGGACGGCCGGCTGCGCCTGACGCTGGGCTTCGGCGACGCCACCGAGCTGCTGCCGAAGCTGCGCCTGCAGGCCGACGCGCTGCTGCTCGACGGCTTTGCACCCGACCGCAACCCGGCTCTCTGGAGCGCGCCGCTGTTCAAGGCCGTGGCCCGCCTGGCCGCGCCCGGCTGCACCGCCGCCACCTGGAGCGTGGCGCGCGCGGTGCACGAGGGGCTGCAGGCCGCCGGCTTCGAACTGGCGCGTGCACCCGGCATCGGCGGCAAGCGCGAGATCACGACGGCGCGCTTTGCACCGCGCGTGGCACCGCGCGGCCCGGTGCCGTTGGCCGTGGCCACCGCCGACGCCGTCGTGGTGGGCGCCGGCCTCGCGGGCGCCGCGGCGGCGCGTGCGCTGGCGCAGGCCGGCCTGCGCGTGACCGTGCTCGACGCCGCGCCCGAGCCCGCATCCGGCGCCAGCGGCAACCCGGCCGGCCTGTTCCACGCCATCGTCAACGGCGAAGACGGGCCCTACGCGCGCCTCTTCCGCGCCGCGGCACTGCGGGCCGCGCAGGTGTACGGGGAGGCGATCGCTGCCGGCGGCGTGGCCGGCGCCGTGCAGGGCCTGCTGCGCCTGGCCTCGGCCGGGCAGGACGCCCCGGCGATGCAGGCCGTGCTCGACCGCCTGGGCCTGCCGCCGGCGGTGGCCGAGGCGCTGCCGGCAGCCGCGGCCACGTCGCGTGCCGGCGTGCCGGTGGCGGCCGATGCCTGGCATCACCCGCGCGGCGGCTGGCTGGCCCCGGGCGAGTGGGTGCGCCAGCAGCTGCGGCGGCCGGGCGTGGCCTTCGTCGGCGGCTGCGCCGTGCGGCAGCTGCTGCGAGCTGCCGACGGCCGCTGGCAGCTGCTGGGCAGCGACGGCCGGCCGCTCGCCGCCAGCGCCCTCGTCGTGCTCGCCAACGCCCAGCAGGCGGCGACGCTGGCGCCGCCCGGGCCGCGGCCCTGGCCGCTGCAGCGCGTGCGCGGGCAGGTGAGCTGGTGGCCGAGCGGCGCCACGCCGCTGGCGATGCCGCTGGCCGGCGACGGCTACGCCCTGCCCCTGCCCGGCCGCCTGCTGTGTGGTGCCACGCAGCAGCGCGAGGGGGATGACGGCCCTGCCGACACGGCCCCGCGCGAGGCGGATCACCGCTTCAACCTGGACCGCTTCACCCGCTTGACCGGCCTGCCCGCGCCGCCGCTGGCGGCCTGCGAAGGCCGGGTCGGCTGGCGCCTCGTCAGCGACGACCGGCTGCCGGTGGCCGGCGCGGTGCCCTTGGCCGACCCCGGCCTGGCCGCGTCACGGCTGACGCAGGCGCGTGCCTGGCCGCGGCATACCGGGCTCTTCGTGCTCACGGCGCTGGGCTCGCGGGGCTTGACGCTGGCGCCCTTGCTGGGCGAACTGGTGGCGGCGCAGGCGCTCGGCCTGCCGTGGCCGCTGGAGCAGGACCTGGCCGACGCCATCGATCCGGCCCGCTGGGCAGTGCGCGCCGTGCGGCACGCGCCGGGCTAGCCGGCCGCCGCGGGGCCTGGCCGAGGCCCGTCAGGCCGGCGGGTTGCCGGCCGGCGGCGCGCCGCCGTCGGGTGCGTCGTCGGCGTCGGGCGCGTCGTCATCGGCCGCGGGCGGCAGGCCCGCCGCCTTGCGCGCCGCCTTCTCGCGTTCCTTCTCTTCCTTCTTCTTCTTCTTGGCCAGCTCGCGCTGGCGCTTTTCGAACGAGTAGTTGGGCTTGGCCAATGGCGCTCCTTGCGTGGGCCGCGGCGCGCAGCCGAAGGGCCGGCGCCAGCCCCTGCATTAGAACACCAGGGTGCGCACGCCCTGCAAGGTGCCGAGCAGGCAGACCTGCGCGCGGTGGCGCCCGAAGATGCCCACGCTCACGACGCCCGGCCACTGGTTGACCTCGGTCTCCATCGCCACCGGGTCGGTGATGGCCAGGCCGTGCACGTCGAGGATCGGGTGGCCGTTGTCCGTCAGCACGCCGGCCCGCGGCACGGCGCGGCCGCCGAGGGCGGCGAAGCGCCGCACCAGCTGCGGCACCGCCATCGCCACCACCTCCACCGGCAGCGGGAAGCGGCCGAGCACGTCGACCAGCTTGCTGGCGTCGGCGATGCAGACAAAGCGCTCGGCCAGGTCGGCGACGATCTTCTCGCGCGTGAGCGCGGCGCCGCCGCCCTTGATCATGTGGCCGCGGTGGTCGATCTCGTCGGCGCCGTCCACGTACACCGGCAGCCGTTCCACGGCACCGGCCTCCAGCACCGCGATGCCGTGGCGCTGCAGGCGCTGCGTGCTGCGCTCGGAACTCGACACTGCGCCGGCCACCACCAGCGTGCCCGCGGCCACGCGCGCGGCCAGCGCATCGATGAAGAGATCGACGGTGCTGCCGGTGCCGACGCCGATGACCTGCCCCGAGGGCACGTGGGCCAGCGCGGCCTCGGCGACCAATGCCTTGAGTTGATCCTGCGTGGGTGTGGTGTTCGTCATGGCGCCGGATTATCCGAGCCAGCGTCGACAATCCTGCCCCATGCCGCTGATCCCGTACGCGCTGTCGCGCCCCTTCCTCTTCGGCCTCGACCCCGAGGCCGCCCACGACCTGACGCTGGGCAGCATCGCCCGCGCGCAGAACACGCCGGCGCAGTGCCTGTGGGCGGCGCGCCGCGTCGACGACCCCGTGGTGGTGGCCGGCCTCGGCTTCCCCAACCGCATCGGCCTGGCCGCGGGCCTGGACAAGAACGGCCGCTGCATCGACGGCCTGGGCGCGATGGGCTTCGGCTTCATCGAGGTCGGCACCGTCACGCCCAAGGGTCAGCCGGGCAATGCCAAGCCGCGCATGTTCCGCATCCCCGAGCGGCAGGCGCTGATCAACCGGCTGGGCTTCAACAACGAGGGCCTGGCGGTGTTCCTGGCCAACGTGCAGCGCGCGCGCAGCTTCCGCGCCGGTGGCGGCGTGCTGGGCCTGAACATCGGCAAGAACGCGGCCACGCCCATCGAGCGCGCGGTGGACGATTACCTCGTAGGCCTGGCCGGCGTCTACCCGCACGCCGACTACGTGACGGTGAACATCTCGAGCCCCAACACGCAGAACCTGCGCGCGCTGCAGAGCGACGCGGCGCTGGACGCGCTGCTGTCGCTGTTGATGCAGCGCCGCGCCGAACTGGCCCGCGAACATGGCCGCACGGTGCCGCTCTTCGTGAAGATCGCGCCCGACCTGGAGCCCGCCCAGGTGGAGGTGATCGCCGCCACGCTGGCGAAGAATCGCGTCGACGGCGTCATCGCCACCAACACCACAGTGGCGCGTGATGCGGTGCAAGGCCTGCGCCACGCGGCCGAGACCGGCGGCCTGAGCGGCGCGCCGGTGTTCGAGGCCAGCAACCGCGTGATCAGGCTGCTGCGCGCGGTGCTGCCGGCGGGCTTTCCGATCATCGGCGTGGGGGGCGTGATGAGCGGGGCCGACGCGCGCGCCAAGCTCGAGGCCGGGGCCGATCTGGTGCAGATCTACACCGGCCTCATCTACCGCGGCCCCGAGATCGTGGCCGAGGCGGCGCAGTCGGTGAAGGGCTTCCAGCGCGGCTGATCGGGCCGACGGCGGCTCAGCGCAGCAGCCCGTCGAGCGTTTCGCCGGCCCAGGCGCGCAGCGCCGCCACGGCCTGCGGCTGCGGCGGGCCTTCACCGCAGGCACGCACGGCCACGGACTCGCTGTCGTCGCCCTCGGCGTCGACGTGCGTGGCCTGCGGTGGGAACACCAGCGACACGCCCGCCGCACGCAGCGCCGGCAGCGCCAGGTGGCCGGCGTTGCAGCGCACGGCCGGCGCCATCGTGGCGGCCAGGCGGCCGGGGCCGAGGCGGGCCTGCATCGTCTGCAAGGCGGTCTGCAGCGCGGCGCCGCCCACGGGATCGAAGAACAGCGCGCCGGCCACGCGATCGCCCGCCAACGCCACCAGCTCGGCGCCGACACGGGCCGCGAACAGGCCGCCGGCCGAGTGCCCGGCGAGCACGATGCGCGGCGGCGCGAGGCGGCCGTCGGGCGAGCGCGCACCGGGCGAGAGCCACCAGGCCGCGAGCGCGCCGGCCAGGCGCGGCGCGCCGGCGGCCATGTCGGCGTTCAGGCACAGCGTGGCCACGCCGCGTGCCGCCAACGCCGCAGCCATGCCGCGCAGGTTGGCGCAGCGCCGCGCGAAGCCGTGCTGCAGCAGCACCCAGGCGCGCGGCCCGGCCCCGTCGGTGGCGCCTGGCAGATGCCACTCCACATCGACGGCAGCCCCGGCGAGCACGAGCTGGTCGAAGGCGCGCGTCACGCCGGGCGGCGCGGACTGAGGCGGTGGCAGCTGGGCGCAGCCCGCCAGACCCACCAGCAGCAGCACCGCGGCCAGCCGCTCAATCACCGCGCACCTCGCCTTCGCGGCGCGGGTCGGCCGCCGCACGCCAGCCGCGGCCCACACGCTGCAGCGCGTGCAGGCCGCTGGTCAGCGCCAGCGGCTGCAGGGTGTGGCCGCGCTCGCGCAGCGCGGCCAGCAAGGCGTCGTCGAGCCGGCCGGCCTCGACGAAGGTGACGGGGCCGTTGAGGCTGGCCACCATCGGCGCCGCCAGCGCGGCATCGAGCGGCTGCCCGCGCGCCAGCACGTCGTCGATCACGCGCGCCACCGCCGGGATGATGAACGGCCCCAGCGCCGAGCCCAGCACCAGCACCGGCTGGCCCAGCCCGGGACCGGACGCGCGGTCGAACACCACCGTCGGGCTCATGCTGGAGCGCGGCCGCTTGCCGCCCTGCGCGCGGTTGGCGAGCGGCCGGCCCTGCGCATCGTTCGGGGCGAGCGCGAAGTCGGTGAGCTGGTTGTTCAGCAGAAAGCCGCCCGGCAGGCCGGTGCCGCCGTCGCTGACGATCTGCGCGCCGAACTGCGCCTCGATGGAGCTGGTCAGCGCGACGACGCCGCCCTCGGCATCAGCCACGCTCAGGTGCGTGGTGCCCAGCGGCTCGGGCTGCCGCATCGCGCCCAGCGTGGACGGGCCGCCCGGCTCGCCGGCCGCTGCCTCGCCCAGGCTGCGCGGGCCCACGAGCGCGGCGCGGCTGCGCAGATAGCCGGGCTCCAGCAGCGTGGCCCAGCGGCCCCCGGGCGCGGCGATGAAGTCGGGGTCGGCGACGTAGCGGCCGCGGTCGGCGAACACCAGGCGCGAGAGCTCGGCGGCCTGGTGAAGCCGCGCCGCCTCGTCGGCCGGCGCCGGCAGCGTGGCGCCCAGCAGCAGCGTCTGGGCCACCGCGAGCCCGCCCGAGGACGGCGGCGGAAAGCCGCAGACCCGCCAGCGCTCGCGCCAGTCCACGCACTGCGGCTCGCGCTCGACGGCGCGGTAGGCGGCGAGGTCGGCCGGCGCCATCGCGCCCGGGCGCTGGGCGTGGCCGCGCACGCGGGCCACGATGTCGGCCGCGATGGCGCCCTGCTGCATCGCGCCGGCGCCTTCGGCCGCGATGCGCCGCAGCACCGCGGCCAGCGCTGGGTTGCGCACGCGCTCGCCCACGGCGCGCGGGCGGCCGTCGGCGTTGAAGTACAGCGCGGCGGCGCGCGGGTCGTCGCGCAGCGTCGGCGTGTCACTCAACTGGCGGTGCAGGCGCGGGCCGATCGGTGCGCCCTGCTCGGCCAGCGCGATGGCCGGTGCCAGCAGCCGCGCCCAGGGCAGGCGCCCGCCCTGCGCATGCGCGGCAGACCACACCGCCACCGCGCCGGGCACGCCGACGGCCAGGCCGCTGCGCTGCGCCTCGCGCATGGGCCAGGGCTTGCCGTCGGCGCGCAGGAAGAGCGCCTCGGTGGCGGCGGCCGGTGCGGTCTCGCGGCCGTCCCAGGCGCGCAGGCGCCGTCCGTCCCAGTGCAGCAGCAGCGCGCCGCCGCCGATGCCGCTGGCCTGCGGCTCGACCACGCCCAGCACGAAGGCCGTGGCGATCGCGGCATCGAGTGCGTTGCCGCCTTCGCGCAGCACGGCCAGGCCGGCCTCGGCCGCCAGCGGGTGCGCGGCCGACACGGCGTGGCGCGCGAAGTCGCGGGCCGGCTTGGCCACGAAGCCGCTGGCGGCTTCGGGCAGCGTGGGAGCCGGCGCCACGTCCGGTGCCCGCGGCGGCGCCACGGGCGCGGAGGTCGGCGCCGCGCAGGCGCCCAGCACCAGGCACAGGCCTAGCACACCGAGGCGCTGGCCGGCTCGGCGGCGGGTCGCCGCCGTCAAGGCCGCTCCAGCCGGTAGCCCAAGCCACGCTGGGTGTGGATCAGCGGCGGCTCGAAGCCTTCGTCGATCTTGCTGCGCAGCCGCCGGATGTAGACGTCGACGATGTTGGTCAACGGATCCTCGTTCGTGCCCCACACGGTGGCGAGGATGCGCTCGCGGCTGAACAGGCGGCCCGGCGCGCTCATCAGCAGTTCCAGCAGCGCCAGCTCGCGCGCCGTCAGCGCGATGGGCTGGCCGGCGCGCGTGACGCGCATGCGGTCGCGGTCGAACACGAGGTCGGCGACGGTGAGCTGCGCGCTGGCCCGGGGCCGCGTCGGACGGCCGCGGCGCGCCAGCGCCTCCAGCCGCGCCAGCAGCTCCTCGAACTCGAAGGGCTTGCACAGGTAGTCGTCGGCGCCCAGGCGCAGGCCGGCCACGCGGTCTTCGAGCGTGGTGAGGGCCGTCAGCATCAGGACGGGCAGCGACACGCCTTCGCTGCGCAAGGTCTGGCAGACCTCGAGCCCGCCCAGCCCGGGCAGCATGAGGTCGAGCACCAGGATCGTCGGCGCGTCGTCGGCCTGGGCCTGGCGTGCGGCCGCACGGGCCATCGCCAGACCCTCGGGGCCGGTGGCGGCGCGCTCGACGCGCCAGCCTTCGGCGCGCAGGCCGCGCAGCAGGAAGTCGGCGATGCGGGCATCGTCTTCGACGAGCAGGATGTTCACGCCGGCTCGGCCTCGGTGCCGCCGCCCAGGCCGGCGGGCTCGGCGTCGGTCAGCGGCAGCCGCAGCTGCGCCCGGGTGCCGTGCCCGGGCACGCTCTGCAGCACCAGCGTGCCGCCATGGGCCTGGGCCAGAGAGCGCGCGATCGGCAGGCCCAGCCCCATGCCGTCGGCGCGGTGCAGCCGCGCCGTGGCACCGCGGAAGTGGCGGTCGAAGACCTGCGGCAGATCGGCCGCCGGGATGCCGATGCCGTCGTCGGCCACTTCGAGCATCAGGGTGCCGGGTTCGTCGTCGACCAGGCTCACGCGCACCTGGCCGCCCCGGCGCGAGTAGCCGATGGCGTTGTCGAGCAGCACGGTCAGCAGCTGCCGCAGCCGCTGCGGATCGGCCAGCACGGGCCAGCGCCGCGGCGCTCGGCCGGGGGTCGCATCGGCCGCATCGGCCGGCGCGTGCAGCGCCACGCCGCGTTCGGCCGCCAGCGGTGCGGCCAGCGCCAGCGCCTCGGCCAGCGGGCCGGCCAGGTCGAGCGGGCGGCGCGCCAGGGCCAGGGCGTCGATGTCGCTGCGGGCCATGGCCAGCAGGTCGTCGATCACCTCGGCCAGCTGCTGCGAGCCCTCGACGATGCGGCGCAGTGCCGCGCGGTAGTCGTCGGCGCTGCGCTCGCGGCCGCGCAGCGTGATCTCGGCCTCGCCGCGGATGGCGGTGGTGGGCGTGCGCAGCTCGTGGCTGATGTCGGCGAACAGCTGGCGGCGGCGCGCGTCGGCGCGGCGCAGCGCCTCCAGCGCGCCCTGCAGCTCGGCGGTGCGCGCGGCCACCTGGGCTTCCAGCCGCTGGCGCTCGCCGGCCTCGTGGGCCTGGTGGGCGGCGAGCGCGGCGGCCATGGTGTTCATGCTGCGGGCCACGGCCGCGAACTCGGCGTCGCCCTGCGGCGGCACTCGGTGCTGCAGCTGGCCCAGTTCAAGCGCCCGGGCACCGTCGCTCAGCTGCTGCAGCGGCTTGCGCAGCGCCCGCGCGAAGTGCAGCGCCGCCAGCAGCGAGGCCAGGGCCAGCGTGGCCGCCATGGCCAGCCACAGGCCGCGGGTCCAGGCCATGGAGCGGTCGGCCGCCTGGCGCTCGCGCGCCACGGCTGCGGCCTCGCGGGCGATGGCGTCGGCCAGCAGTTCGCGCAGGTCGCGGCCCTGCGACTGGTCGAACACGGCCGACAGCGCCTGCCAGGCCTGGCGGGCATCGGCGCCCGGGGTCAGCGGCCCGGTGGCGGCGATGGCACGCTCCAGCGCCACCAGGCTGCGGCCGAGCACGGCCAGCGCGTCCAGCCGGCGCAGCTGCTCGGCCTGGCCATCGGCGCCGCCATCGATCGCGCGGGCCGCGTCGGCCAGGCGCTGCAGCGCCTGCAGTCGCTGGCGCAGGGCGGCCTGCAGGCGGTCGCGGACGGCCGGGTCGGCGCCGGCGCCCTGCTGCAGCTGCGCCACCCAGGACCGCAGCTCCTTCTTGGTGGCCGACAGCTCGACGAAGCCGAGCTGGATGTCGCTGGCCATGCGCCCGCGCTGCACCTGGCGCTCGGCCAGGTTCAGCACCCACACGGCCCCCAGGCCCTGCAGCACCACGGTGGCGGCCAGGGCGATCAGGGCGAGCGTCAGGCGGCGGCTCAGCATGCCCCGCATGGTAGGCCGGCCGGCGCGCGGGGCCGGGCCGTTCATCGGCCGTTCATGTGCGGTTCAGCGGGGGTTCAAGGGCGGGGATTGGAATGGGTCCTGTCGCCGCAGCCCGGCGCCGAGTTCGAACCCAACCTCCCAGGAGACTCTCCATGAAGACCCCGCATCTCGTCGCCGCCGCCGCCGCGCTGGCCCTGTCGTCCAGCCTCGTGTCGGCCCAGACGGTCGTCAACCAGTCCATCAGCGAAGCCGAGGTGATGGCCGCGCAGCGCGCCTGGTGCCAAGCCCTGGTGGACATCAGCTCGACCGGCGAGCGCAGCGGCCAGGCCGCCGCCAAGGCCCTGGCCGAGCGCGTGATCGACAGCGCCTACGGCTACCAGATGGGCGCCGTGCTGTTCAAGCCCACGCTGACCGTGGCGCCGCAGACCTTCCGCACCACGCGCGCCGGCGCGCTGGCCTACTTCGTGGGCGGCGACAGCAACTTCCCCAAGGACACGGGCTTCGCGCTCAAGGGCTGGACGAAGTGCGAGTCGCGCAACGCCGCCGTGTTCATCGCCGGCGACAGCGCCACCAGCATGGGCAACGTCATGATCACCGGCAAGGACGGCAAGGTCACCACCGTCGACAAGACCTGGGGCTACGTGAAGGACGACGCCGGCCGCCTGCGCATCGTGCTGCACCACTCGTCGCTGCCGTTCACGAACTGATCGCGAGCCCCCAAGCTCGCTAGCGCTCGCGCCCCCCCGGGGGGGCCGCTCGCCACCGGACCGGCCAAGCCGGATCCGGGGTGAGGGCTTGGCTGGCGGCTCAGTGCAGCGGCACGCCAGTCTTGGCTTGCAGCTCGTCGCGTGTGACGCCGGGCGCCATCTCCACGACCTTCAGGCCCTGCGGCGTGACGTCGAGCACCGCCAGGTCGGTGATGATGCGGTCGACCACGCCCACGCCGGTGAGCGGCAGCGTGCACTGCGGCAGGATCTTCATCTCGAAGCCCGAGCCGTCCTTCTT
>JAIXTY010000247.1 GCA_027483705.1 Rubrivivax sp. | reverse complement strand
GCGTGGTCTTCTCCGGCGTCGGCAAGACGCGTGAGGAGATGCGAGCCGCGCTGCAGGCCGGCGTGCGCTGCTTCAACGTCGAGAGCCTGCCCGAGCTCGAGCGGCTTGACGAGATCGCGCGCAGCCTCGGCCGCGTGGCGCCGGTGAGCCTGCGCGTGAACCCCGATGTCGACGCCGGCACCCACCCCTACATCTCGACGGGCCTGAAGGGCAACAAGTTCGGCATTGCGCACGGCGAGGCACTGGCCGCATACCGCCACGCCGCCACGCTGCCGGGGCTGCGCGTGGTGGGCATCGACTGCCACATCGGCTCGCAGATCACGCAGATCGCGCCCTACCTCGATGCGCTCGACCGCCTGCTCGACCTGGTCGAGGCCGTCGAGGCCGCCGGCATCCCCATCCACCACGTCGACGTCGGTGGCGGCCTGGGCATCACCTACACCGACGAGCAGCCGCCGGCCCCGGCCGAGCTGGTGCGCGCGATGCTCGCGCGGTTCGACGCACGTGGCCACGGCCACCGCGAGATCCTGCTCGAGCCCGGCCGCTCGCTGGTGGGCAACGCCGGCGTGCTGCTGATGACGGTGGAGGTGCTCAAGCCCGGCCGCACCGACGACGGCGGCAAGAACTTCTGCATAGTCGACGCGGCGATGAACGACCTCGTGCGCCCGGCCATGTACGAGGCCTGGATGGCCATCGAGCCCTGCCGGCGCCGCGGCGACGCGCCGCTGACCTGGGACGTGGTCGGGCCGGTGTGCGAGAGCGGCGACTGGCTCGGCCGCGATCGCGCGCTGGCCGTGCAGCCGGGCGACCGGCTCGCCGTGCTGTCGGCCGGCGCCTACGGCATGGTGATGGCCAGCAACTACAACACGCGGCCGCGGGCCGCGGAGGTGATGGTGGACGGCGGGGCCGTGCACCTGATCCGCGAGCGCGAGGCCGTGGCGGAGCTGTTCGCGCGCGAGCGGCTGCTGCCGCGCTGAAGGCGATCAGCGTCGGGTGGCCTCGAGGCGGCCGCTGGCCAGCAACGTGGTGCCGGCCGCGTCGGTGAGCTCGAAGCGCTGGCCGTCGTGTGCCAGGCGCACGGTGTCGCCGCAGGGCACCGGGCGGCACAGGTGCAGGTCGAGGCGGTTCACGCGCCAGCCGGCCTGCGCCAGGTGGCCGACGATCAGCGAGCGTGTCGCCAGCCCCTGCACGAAGGGCCGCGGGTGCCCGAAGAGGCGCGCCGCCCAGGGCTGCGTGTGCACGGGGTTGGCGTCGCCGCTGAGGCGGCCGTAGCGTTGCCCGAGGTCGGGTGCCACCTCGACACTCAGCTGCCACGGGGCTTCCGAGCCCGCCCAGCGTGGCGCGGGCCGTTGCAGCGCCTCGAAGGGCGGAGCCGGGTGCCGGTCCAGGGCCGCCAGCTGGCCCGGGCGGTAGCCGCGCACGATGAAGTCGTCCTGCACGTGCAGCAGCACGAGGCCGTCCTCGCTGCTCACGGTGCAGGCCACCTGCACCACGGCCTTGCGCGCGCCCAGCGCGTGCACGGCGCCGACGCGGGCCGAGACGATCTGGCCGGCGGCCTGGGCCACCGCCGGCGCCGGCCGGTGCGTGGCGCGGTGGCGCAGGTGCAGCAGGTGGCGGAAGTTCAGGCCGAGGTCGTCGAACAGCCGCATGTACAGCAGCGTGCCGGTGGCCTGGCTGAACAGGAACGGCGCCCCGGCGGCAGCGGTGGCGTCCAGGCCGAGCGCCTCGCACCAGCGGGCATGGTCGGCGGGGTGGGGTTCGAAACGCGCCGCGTAGGTCCAGCAGGCCGAACCCGGCTCCATCCGGTGCGGCCGCAGCAGGCTGCGCAGCGTGGTGGGCCAGTAGGCGAGTGCATAACGGCCAGGTCGGTCGACCGAGGGCACCGACAGCAGGCGGGTGGATGCCGGATCGGCGGCCGGGATCAGGCCCAGGGGTGGCAGGAAGGCGGCGTCGGCGAAGTCGTTCATGGCGGCTGGGTCGGACGTCGGCCGCCATGGGGCAGCGGTCCGCGTCGAATGCCGCGTTTATCGGGCCTGGGACGCCGGGTGTCCCGTGAAAGCGTCACCCGGGTCGTGTGAGCCGGTCACGCCGCCTGCGCGAGCCGGCCTTCGGCCACCGCATGGCAGGCCACCTGCACGCCGCCCACCGTGGCCAGCGCCGGTCGCTCGGCGGCGCAGCGCGCGTTGGCGTGCGGGCAGCGCGGGTGGAAGGCGCAGCCACTCGGCGGGTTCAGCGGGTTCGGCACCTCGCCCTGCACCGGCGTGCGCGAGCGGCCGCTCATCTGCACGTCGGGGATCGCGTCGAGCAGCAGCCGGGTGTAGGGGTGGCGAGGCGCCGCGAACAGCTCGCGCTTGGGCGCCACCTCCACCAGGCGGCCGAGGTACATCACGCCCACCGCATCGGCCACATGCCGCACGACGGCCAGGTTGTGGCTGATGAACAGGTAAGTCAGGCCGCGCTCGCGCTGCAGCCGCTTCATGATGTTGAGCACCTGGGCCTGCACCGAGACATCGAGCGCCGAGGTCGGCTCGTCGCAGACCAGGAACTCCGGCTGCGTGGCCAGCGCACGCGCGATGCTGATGCGCTGGCGCTGCCCGCCGCTGAACTGGTGCGGGTACTTGGCGGCGTCGGCCGCGGCCAGGCCCACCTGCTGGAGCAGCTCGGCCACGCGGGCGCGCTGCGCGTCGCGGCCGGCCACCAGCGCGTGCTCGCGCAGAGGCTCGGCGACGATGTCTTCCACCGTCCAGCGTGGGTTGAGGCTGGCGTAGGGGTCCTGGAAGATCATCTGCAGCCGCCGCTGCAGGGCGCGCCGCCCGGCCCCCTGCAGCGAGGCCAGTTCCTGGCCGTCGAAATGAACGGAACCCGCCGTCGCCGCGTGCAGCCCCACCAGCAGCCGCGCCACCGT
>JAIXTY010000076.1 GCA_027483705.1 Rubrivivax sp. | reverse complement strand
GGCCATGTTCATGCCCTGCTCGGCCTCGGGGAAGCTGCAGCCGATGATGGCGTCTTCGATGGCCTTGGGGTCCAGCGTCGGCACCTGGGCCAGCGCGCTCTTGACGGCGGCGACCAGCAGGTCGTCGGGCCGCATGTTGCGGAACACGCCACGCGGCGCCTTGCCGATGGGCGTGCGGCTGGCGGCGACGATGTAGGCGTCTTGGATCTGCTTGCTCATGATGTGATCGTCCTTCCCGCTCAGTTGCGGACGGGCTTGCCCGTTTGCAGCATGCCCATGATGCGTTCCTGCGTCTTGGGGTGGTCCAGCAGCGCGCAGAAGCGGTCGCGCTCCAGCGTATGCAGGTACTCCTCGGTGACGAGGCTGCCGCCGTCGACATCGCCGCCGCACACCACTTCGGCGATCAGCGTCGCGAGGTGGAAGTCGTGGGCGCTGATGAAGCCGCCGTCGCGCATGTTGGCCAGCTGGCCCTGGATGGTGGCGATGGCATTGCGGCCGGCGGCCGGGAACGGCGCGCGCACCGGCGGACGGTACCCGCTGGCCGACATTGCCTTCACCTGCGCCGCGGCGACGAACAGCAGCTCGTCCTTGTGCGGCACGACGATGTCGCCATCGATCAGGTAGCCGAGCTTGCGGTTCTCGAGCGCGCTGGTGCCCACCTTGGCCATGGCGGCGCTGGTGAAGCCGTCGAACAGGAACTTCTGGATGTCGGCGTTGGCGTTGCCCGCCGCCGCCATCTCGGCCGCGCGGCGTGCCACGTAGGCCAGGCCACCGCCGGCCGGCACGAGGCCCACGCCCACCTCGACGAAGCCCATGTAGCTTTCCATCGCCGCCACGCGCTTGGCGCAGTGGATGGCGATCTCGTTGCCACCACCCAGCGCGATGCCGCGCAAGGCAGCCACCACCGGCACCTGGGCATAGCGCACGCGCAGCATCGCGTCCTGCAGCTTCTTCACCTCGGGCTTGATGCCCTTGCTGCCGTGCTTCATGAACACCGGCATCAGGCTCTCGAGGTTGGCACCGGCCGAGAACACGTCGTCCGGCGACCAGATCACGACGCCGGCGTACGACTGCTCGGCCAGCTCGACGGCCTTGTACAGGCCCTCGACGACGGCCGGGCTGATGAGGTGCAGCTTGCAGGTGATGCTGGCGATCAGCACCTCGCCGTCCAGCGTCCACAGCCGCACGTCGTCATTCTTCCAGACCTCGGTGCCGCTCTTCAGCGGCTCGGCGGCGCCCGAGCCCAGCACGTTCTCGCGGAAGTGCTGGCGCGAGTAGACGGGCAGCTGGCGCTGCGGCACATAGGCCTGGGCGGCCGGGCTCCACGAGCCCTCGGGCGTGTGCACGCCACGCTCGGCCACCGGCCCTTCGAACACCCAGGCCGGCAGCGGCGCGGCGCTCAGGGCCTTGCCGGCCTCGATGTCGGCCTTCACCCACTCGGCCACCTGCAGCCAGCCGGCGGCCTGCCAGATCTCGAACGGGCCCTGCTTGCTGCCGAAGCCCCAGCGCATGGCGAAGTCCACATCACGCGCCGTCTCGGCGATGCTCTGCAGGTGCACGGCGGCGTAGTGGAACGCGTCGCGCTGGATGGCCCACAGGAACTGGGCCTGCGGGTTGCTGCTCTCGCGCAGCAGCTTCAGGCGCTCGGCCGCGGGCTTCTTGAGGATGCGGTCCACCAGCGGATCGGCCTTGCCGCCCGCGGGCACGTAGTCGGCCTTGGCCGGGTCCAGGCGCAGGATGTCCTTGCCCACCTTCTTGTAGAAGCCGGCGCCGGCCTTCTGGCCCAGGGCGCCTTTCTCGATGAGCCCCTTGAGCACCGCCGGCGTGGCGTAGCTCGGGTAGAAGGGGTCGTCGGCGAGGTTGTCCTGCAGCGTCTTGATGACGTGCGCCATCGTGTCCAGGCCCACGACGTCGGCCGTGCGGAAGGTGCCGCTCGAGGCACGGCCGAACTTCTTGCCGGTGAGGTCGTCGACGACGTCGTAGCTCAGGCTGTAGGTCTCGGCCTCCTTCATCGTGGCCAGCATGCCGGCGATGCCCACGCGGTTGGCGATGAAGTTCGGGCTGTCCTTGGCGCGCACCACGCTCTTGCCGAGCGTCGTCGTCACGAAGGCTTCGAGTTCATCCAGCACCTCGGGCTTCGTGGCCGGGGTGTCGATGAGCTCCACCAGCGCCATGTAGCGCGGCGGGTTGAAGAAGTGGATGCCGCAGAAGCGCGGGCGGATGGCTTCGGGCAGCACCTCGCTGAGCCTGGTGATGCTCAGGCCCGAGGTGTTGCTGGCCAGCAGCGCGTGCGGGGCCACGAACGGCGCGATCTTCGTGTAGAGGTCCAGCTTCCAGTCCATGCGCTCGGCGATGGCCTCGATCACGAGGTCGCAGTCGCCCAGCAGGGCCAGGTGCTCCTCGTAGTTGGCCGGCTGGATCAGCGCGGCCTCGTCGGCCACGCCCAGCGGTGCCGGCTTGATCTTCTTGAGGTTCTCGATGGCCTTGGTGGCGATGGCGCTCTTCGGGCCTTCCTTGGCGGCCAGGTCGAACAGCACCACCGGCACGCGGCAGTTCACGAGGTGGGCGGCGATCTGCGCGCCCATCACGCCGGCGCCGAGGACGGCCACCTTGCGCACGGGGAATCGGTTCATGTCAGCGCTTCCTTATTCGATGCGGATCCAGGTCTGCGTGCGGCCGAGCATGGGCATGCCCACGTAGCCGCGCACGTCGAGCTTCTTGCCACCGTCCACCGGGGTGAGCTTCACCTTGTAGACCTTGCCCTCGGCGGCGTCGAGGATCGTGCCGCCCTCCCACACGGGCTCGTCGGCGTCCTTCTTGACGCCGCGGAGGATCTCCATGCCGATGATGGGCTTGCCCTTGCGGTCGTCGGTGCACTTGTCGCACACGGCGTCCTGCTTGGCGTCGGCCGCCAGCAGCTTTTCGATCTTGCCGCTGAGCACGCCGCCGCTTTCGGTGATGCGGATCTGTGCGCGCTCGGTCTTGGTCTTGTCGTCGATGCTCTTCCACACGCCCACGGGCGTGGCCTGGGCCAGCGCGGCGCCGGCGAAGAGGGTCAGGGCGGTCAGCGTGAGAGCGGCAAAGGTCTTCGTCATGGCTCGTCTCCTTCGTGGGTCGTGGTGGCGGGTCGTGATCAGAACAGCGCTTCGTCCATCGCCATCAGCGGCGCCACGCCGGTGCGGGCGCTGCGGATGAGGCCGGCCGTCTCGGGCAGCAGCTTGGCGAAGTAGAAGCGCGCGGTGTGCAGCTTGGCGGTGTAGAACGGCTCGACGGCGTCGCCCTGGGCCTTCACCTGGTCGAGCGCGATCTTCGCCATGCGGGCGAAGAAGTAGCCGTACACCAGGTGGCCCACGACACGCAGGTAGTCCACCGCCGCGCCGCCCACCTCGTCGGCATTGCCGAAGGCCTTCATGCCGAGTTCGGTGGTCAGCTTGGTGACCTTGTCGCCCAGGTCGGCCAGCGGGTTGACGAACTCCTGCATGTCCTCGCGAACGCCTTCTTCCTCGACGAACTCGGCGATCAGCCGGCCGAAGGCCTTGAGCTTCTTGCCGTTGTCGGCCAGCACCTTGCGGCCCAGCAGGTCCAGGCTCTGGATGGTGTTGGTGCCCTCGTAGATCATGTTGATGCGGGCATCGCGCACGAACTGCTCCATGCCCCATTCCTTGACGTAGCCGTGGCCGCCGAACACCTGCATGCAGTGCGAGGTGGCGAGCCAGGCGTTGTCGGTCAGGAAGGCCTTGACGATGGGCGTGGCCAGCGCGACGAGGTCCTCGCACTCACGGCGCTCGTCCTCGTCGTCGGTGACGAGCGAGCGGTCGATCTGCAGCGTGGTCCACATCGCGAAGGCGCGGCCGCCCTCGGCGTAGGCGCGCGCCGTCAGCAGCATCTTGCGCACGTCGGGGTGCACGATGATGGGATCGGCCGGCTTGTCGGTGGCCTTGGGGCCCGACAGGCTGCGCATCTGCAGGCGGTCCTTCGCGTAGGCCACGGCGTTCTGGTAGGCCACCTCGGTGAGGCCCAGGCCCTGCATGCCGACGCCGATGCGCGCCGCGTTCATCATCACGAACATCGCCGCAAGGCCGCGGTGCGGCTCGCCCACCAGCCAGCCAGCGGCGCCGTCGAGCGTGATCTGGCAGGTGGCGCTGCCGTTGATGCTCATCTTGTGCTCCAGGCCCGTGCAGAAGATGGGGTTGCGCGCCCCCAGCTTGCCGTCGGCCTGCGGCAGGAACTTCGGCACCACGAAGAGGCTGATGCCCTTGCTGCCGGCCGGCGCCTCGGGCAGGCGGGCGAGCACCAGGTGCACGATGTTCTCGGCGAAGTCGCTTTCGCCGCCGCTGATGAAGATCTTGCTGCCGCTCAAGCGGTAGCTGCCGTCGGCCTGCGGTTCGGCCTTCGTGCGCAGCATGCCGAGGTCGGTGCCGCAGTGCGGCTCGGTCAGGCACATGGTGCCGATCCACTGGCCGCTCACCAGCTTCGGCAGGTAGAGCTGCTTCTGCTCGGGCGAGCCGTGCGCGTGCAGGCACTCGTAGGCGCCGTGCGCGAGGCCGGGGTACATCGTCCAGGCCTGGTTGGCGCCGTTGAGCATCTCGTAGAAGCTCTGGTTCACCACGTGCGGCAGGCCCTGGCCGCCGTAGGTGGGGTCGGAGCTCAGCGAGGGCCAGCCGCCCTCGACGTACTGCGCGTAGGCCTCCTTGAAGCCCTTGGGCGTGCGCACGGCGTGCGTCTCGCGGTCGAGCGTGCAGCCTTCCTGGTCGCCGCTCAGGTTGAGCGGGGCCAGCACCTGCGAGCAGAACTTGCCGCCTTCCTCGAGCACGGCGTTGATGGTGTCGGCGTCGAGCTCGGCGTGGGCCGGGTAGGACTTGAGCTGCCCGGTGACGTCGAGCAGTTCGTGCAGCACGAACTGCATGTCACGCAGCGGCGGGTTGTACTGGGGCATGGTGCGACTCCTGGAGACGACGAGGAAAACGGGATGGGTTGGTGGGCCGCGCAGGCGCTCAGCGGCGCGCGCGGCGCGGCGGGGCGGGCACGGCCTCGACGGCGTAGTGCGACAGCGTGCGTTCGAAGCCGCGACGCGCGCGGTCCAGCGCGCCGGGGGTCCGCAGGAAGCGGGCGTCGTGGTGCAGCGCGAGGATCAGGCCGTGCAGCTCGAACAGCATCTGGCCGGCCTCGGTGTCGTGGCGCAGATGGCCCTCGGCGATGGACAGCCGGATGGCCTTCTCGAGCGCCGCATGCCAGGCCAGCACCATGCCGGCCAGCGCGTCGCGCACGGGGCCCGGGCGGTCGTCGAACTCGACGGCGCCGCTGATGTAGATGCAGCCGGAGTCGATCTCGACGCTGACGCGCTTGACCCAGTTCTCGAACATCGCGCGCAGCCGCGGCAGACCACGCGGCTGCCGCACGGCGGGGAAGAACACTTCCTCTTCGAAGCGCTGGTGGTACTCGCGGATGACGGAGATCTGCAGTTCCTCGCGCGAGCCGAAGTGCGCGAAGACGCCGCTCTTGCTCATCTGCGTCACTTCGGCCAGCGCGCCGATGGACAGGCCCTCCAGGCCCATGTGCGAGGCCAGGCCGAGCGCGGCCTCCAGGATGGTGGCGCGCGTCTGCTGGCCCTTCTGCAGCGCCCGCGCGCCGGCGCGCATGGCCGGGCGGGCGGCATCGCCGGCGGCCTCGGCAGCGGTGGCGGGGGAGCGCAGGTCGGTGTGCGTCACGGCGGGGTCACAAAATCGAACGGTCGTTCTATTCTGAGGCTGCCCGGAGCCCCACGGGCCTTGGGGACAGCGACTTTTTTGGGGACGACTCCCTAACGAGACCGCCGCGCCCGCGCGAGCCGCCGTCGGCACCTGGTGTTTACCCTCGACACCGCTTCAGACGGGCCTGGATTGAAGTCGTCACGCGCGTTCAGGTACGCTTGATGCATGGATGTGCTGCAGCTGGACGTGTCAGGCCGGCCCCAGGCGTGGATCAGCCCGCGTGAAGCGGCGGTGCTGTACGCCAGCAACGCCATCGCCTGGACGCTGGGCGACACCTTCCAGGTGCTGCGCGGCGGCCTGCAGCGCAGCACCGGCTTGCAGAGCCGCATCGAGCTGCACCCCATCGTCGCGGTGCGGGGCGCGGTGCCCAGCCGGGCCTGGCGCACGACGCCGGCCATCACCAACCCCAAGCTGTTTGCGCGCGACCGCCAGATCTGCGCCTACTGCGGCGGCCACTTCCACCTCGACGACCTGACGCGCGAGCACATCGTGCCGGTGTCGCGCGGCGGCAGCGACAGCTGGATGAACTGCATCACCGCGTGCCGCGCCTGCAACGGCCACAAGGGCAACCGCCTGCCCGAAGAAGCGCACATGACGCTGCTGTACCTGCCCTACGTGCCGAGCCTGCACGAGGACATGATCCTGCGCGGCCGCCGCATCGTCGCCGACCAGATGGAGTTCCTGCTCGCCAGCGTGCCCCGCAACTCGCGGCTGCATGGCTGACGCCGCCGCGGCGGCGCCCGCGTCGTGGATGCGCGCCGAGGCGCTGGAGGCGCCGGAGCGCGTGGCCGAGCTGC
>JAIXTY010000270.1 GCA_027483705.1 Rubrivivax sp. | reverse complement strand
GTAGACCTCGAGGCTGGTGATGGCCATCAGGAACAGCAGGCCGGCGTTGACGTTGGCCAGCGCGACATCGGGCCCGAAGGGGATGACGGCCCAGGCGGCCAGCGCCGGCATGATGGTCATCACCGGGCCGAGGAAGAAGAGGCCCTTGTTGGCGGCGGTGGGGCGGATGATCTCCTTGAAGATCAGCTTCACCGCGTCGGCGATGGGCGTGAGCAGGCCGAACGGGCCCACGCGGTTGGGGCCGGGGCGGATCTGGCTCCAGCCGATGGCCTTGCGCTCCCACAGCGTGAGGTAGGCGACGCAGCCCATCAGCGGCAGCACGACCGCGACGATCTTGATCAGGCTCCAGATCACGAGCCACAGCGTCGGGCCCAGGGCCGCGTTGGCGGCGGTGTGCAGCGGCTCGAACATCAGGCCTTCTCCACCTTGAGGGCGCCGAACATCGGGCCGAGGCCCGCCGTGGCCGGGTGGCCGGCGCTCACGCGCACGGCGTTGTCGGCCAGCGTTGCATCCAGGCGTGCGGCCAGCACGGCAGATGCCGAGCCCTGGCGCACACGCACGCGGTCGCCGTCGCTCAGGCCCAGCTGCACCCACAGCGCCGGCGGCACGCCGGCCACTGGCTCGCGGGCGTCGGCGGTGAGCTGCAGCGAAGGCGCCCGGCGCACCAGTGCGTCGGTGGCGTAGATCGGCACATCGGCCACGCGCTCCAAGCCGGCGCCCTGCCCCGCGGCAGGCCCGAGTGCCGAGGGCGACAGCGCCACAGCCGCGCTGTTGTCCAGGCGCGCCGCCAGCGTGGCGGGGTCGCCCAGCGCCTCGGCCCGCACGGCCTCGACCGTCTCGTGTTCGAAGCCGGCCAGGCCCAGCAGGTTGCCCAGCACCCGCAGCAGCTTCCAGCCCGGGCGCGTGTCGCCCAGCGGCTTGACGACGCCGTGGAAGGCCTGCAGCCGCCCCTCGGCGTTGACGAAGGCGCCGCCGGTCTCGGTGAACGGCGCGGTGGGCAGCAGCACGTCGGCGGCTTGCGCCAGCGGGCTGGCCTCGCCGTCGAAGAACGAGGTCATCGCGACCACCAGGCCCGACTGTGCCAGCGCCTGCGCGGTGGCGGCGGCGTCGGCGCTGTCGAGATGCGGCTCGGCGTGCAGCAGCAGCAGCGCCTTCATCGGCTGCGTCAGCATCTGCGTGGCGTTCAGGCCACCGGCACCCGGCAGCGCGTTCACGAGCTGTGCGCCCACGCCGTTGCCGCCCTCGCCGAGGTAGCCCACCGTGGCACCGGTCTGCGCGGCGATCCACTGCGCCAGCGCCAGGATCTGCCCGGCCTGCGGGTGCTGTGCGGCGGCCTGGCCCAGCAGCAGGGCCTTCTGCGTGCCGCTGCCCAGGAGATCAGCCACGGCCTGCGCATGCGGGCCGGGGTCGGCCGGCAGCGGCGCCGGCACGCCGGCCAGCCTGGCCACGGCCGCGGCCACGTCGGCCAGTTGCTGCAGCCACTGCGAGGGCGCGGCCGTCAGCGTGGCGGCCACGGGCAGCGCCCAGTCGTCGTGCGCGGCGTTCAGGCTGGCGATGCGGGCACCGCGCTTGGCGGCCTGGCGCAGGCGCTGCGCGAACAGCGGGTGGTCCTTGCGCAGGAAGCTGCCGATGACGAAGGCGCGGTCCAGCGTCGACAGGCTCGCCACGGGGCGGCCGAGCCAGCGCGCCTTGCCGGCGGCGGCGGTGTTGGCAAAGTCGGCGTGGCGCAGGCGGTGGTCGATGCTCTCGCTGCCGATGCCGCGCATCAGCTTGGCGAGCAGGTGCAGCTCTTCGACGGTGGCCATCGGGTGCGCGAGCGCGCCGATGTGCGTGGTGCCGAACTCGGCCTTCACGCGCTTCAGGCCGTCGGCCACGTAGTTGAGCGCCGTGGTCCAGTCGACGGACTGCCAGCGCCCGCCCTGCTTGATCATCGGCTGCTTCAGCCGCGCCGGGCCGTTGAGCGCCTCGTAGCTGAAGCGGTCGCGGTCGGCGATCCAGCACTCGTTGACGTCTTCGTTCTCGAGCGGCACCACGCGCATCACGGTGCCGGACTTCACCTGAACGATGAGGTTGGCGCCCGTGCTGTCGTGCGGCGACACCGACTTTCGACGACTGAGCTCCCAGGTGCGGGCGCTGTAGCGGAACGGCTTGCTGGTGAGCGCGCCGACCGGGCAGATGTCGATCATGTTGCCCGACAGCTCGCTGTCGATGGTGCGGCCGTCGAGCGTGGTGATCTCGCTGTGCTCGCCGCGGTGGATCATGCCCAGCTCCATCGCACCGGCCACTTCCTGGCCGAAGCGCACGCAGCGCGTGCAGTGGATGCAGCGGGACATCTCCTCCATGCTGACCAGCGGGCCGACGTCCTTGTGGAAGACGACGCGCTTCTCTTCGGCGTAGCGGCTGGCGCTGCCGCCGTAGCCCACGGCCAGGTCCTGCAGCTGGCACTCGCCGCCCTGGTCGCAGATGGGGCAGTCCAGCGGGGGGTTGATGAGCAGGAACTCCATCACCGACTGCTGCGCCTTCACGGCCTTGTCGGACTTCGTGCGCACGACCATGCCGTTGGTGACGGGCGTGGCGCAGGCCGGCATGGGCTTGGGCATCTTCTCGATGTCGACCAGGCACATGCGGCAGTTGGCCGCGATGCTCAGCTTCTTGTGGTAGCAAAAGTGCGGCACGTAGATGCCGGCGGCATCGGCGGCGTGCATGACCACGCTGCCGTCGGGAACCGTGACGGTCTTGCCGTCGATGTTGAGCTCGGCCATCGTGTTCAGACGTACTGCGGGACCCGGCAGGTCTTGTGTTCGACGTGGTACGCGAACTCGTCGCGGAAGTGCTTCAGCATGCCCTCCACCGGCATGGCGGCGGCATCACCCAGCGCGCAGATCGTGCGGCCCTTGATGTTGGCGGCGACGCTGTCGAGCAGCGCGAGATCGTCCGCCCGGCCCTGCCCGTGCTCGATGCGGTGGATCACGCGCCACAGCCAGCCCGTGCCCTCGCGGCAGGGCGTGCACTGGCCGCAGCTCTCGTGCTGGTAGAAGTAGCTCAGGCGCAGCAGGCTCTTCACCATGCAGCGGCTGTCGTCCATCACGATGACGGCGCCCGAGCCCAGCATCGAGCCGGCCTTGGCGATGGCGTCGTAGTCCATCGTCAGGTCCATCATGATGTTCGCGGGCAGCACCGGGGCCGACGAGCCGCCGGGGATCACCGCCTTCAGCTGCCGGCCGCTGCGCACGCCACCGGCGAGTTCGAGCAGCTTGGAGAACGGCGTGCCGAGCGGGATCTCGAAGTTGCCGGGCTTGTTGACGTCGCCCACGACACTGAAGATCTTCGTGCCGCCGTTGTTGGGCTTGCCGCACTCGAGGTAGGCCTGGCCGCCGTGGTTGATGATCCACGGCACCGCGGCAAAG
>JAIXTY010000312.1 GCA_027483705.1 Rubrivivax sp. | reverse complement strand
GCCAGGTGCGGGGTTGGCAGGCGGAAGGCTTCGTCGCCTTCTTCGTTCAACACCGCAACACCGCTGTAGGCAAAGCCGCGTTGCACACAGGCCTGCGCCACGCCAAGCCGCGCCAGTTCGCGCAGCAGGTTGGGCACAAGATCGATGTGGGCCGGCACCCGCGCGGCAAACGCCCGCGTCTCCAGCACGTCCACCTGCACACCCGCACGGGCGCACGACAGCGCACAGGCCAGGCCCGCGATACCGGCGCCCACCACGACGACGCGCCGCACCGCGGGCGCGTGGCGCCCAACGCAGCTTGAGCTTTTGTCGGGCGCGAGTTCACCCAGCGCCTGGCCGATGGCCATTCGTTGTCTCCGGTCTTGTTTGAGAGCCCTGCGTGGACTCGATCCATACAAGGCTACGGAGGGCCCAGCGAGATGAGAAATCCTTTCGGTCAAAGCATCGATTCGATGCCGCTCAACGATCGCGGGTTAACCCCAGACGCCGATACGAAGTTCAGCTCAGGCGGGAAAAGCCACGCACAGGGAAAATGCAGCGGATGCGATTCAACAAGCTCGACCTCAACCTGTTGGTGGCGCTCGATGTCCTGCTGAAAGAACGCAGCGTGACGCGCACCGCCGAGACGCTGAACATGAGTGCATCGGCGGTGAGCAACGCGCTGGCGCGGCTGCGTGACTACTTCGACGACGAGTTGCTCGTGCAGATTGGCCGCAAGATGGAGCTCACACCGCGCGCGGAAGGTCTGCGCGACGCGGTGCGCGACGTGCTGCTGCGCATCGACAGCAGCATCGCGGCTCTACCGGCGTTCGACCCCAGAAGCAGCGACCGCACCTTCCGCATCTTTGCGTCCGACTACACGCAGTTGGCACTTGGACCGGCGCTGATGACGCTCGCGGCGCGGCAGAAGGCCACGGTGCGCTTTGAGTTCGCGCCGCAGGTCAGCCAGCCGCACCGCTACCTTGAGCGTGGCGAGGCCGATCTGCTCATCATCCCCACCGGCTTCGTGTCTGCAGAACACCCGAACGAGGTGCTCTACCGCGAGCAGTTCGTGTGCATGGTCTGGCGTGACGGCGCGCTGGCCGGTGGCCGGCTCGACTTTGACCGTTTCGTGGCCGCCGAGCATGTGGTCATGCAGCCGGCCGGCGGACGCGCTGACGCCTTCGAAGGCTGGTTTCTCAAGCGCTACGGCATTTCGCGCCGTGTGGCCGTGCAGACCTACAGCTTCGTGACCTTGCCGGCGCTGCTGGTGGGCACCGACCGCGTGGCGACCGTGCATGAGCGCATCGCGCGGCGATTCGCCGGGGTCTGGCCGCTGGAGATCCAGTCGCCGCCGCTGGAGTTCGACCCCATGGAGCAGGCCATGCAATGGCACAAGTTCCGCACCAACGACCCCGGCCTGACCTGGCTGCGCGGCCTGTTGGTCGATGCCGCGAAGCTGATGGATGCGTCCTGAGGTTCTGCATGGCGCGCCGAATCCGGGGCGCCACCGCAGTTGGCAGCACAGCTGGCAGCGACCCCGGCGCTCAGTCGAAGCGCAGACCGGACTGTTTGGCGATCTGGCGGTGCAGTCGCACGTCTTCGCGAATCTGGTCGAGCATGCGCTGCGGGTCGCCGCCGTCGGGCGTCAAGCCCATGTCCTGCAGGCGCTGGTGCAGCGCCGGCGCGGCCAGTGCTTCGTTCAGCGCGGCGTTCAGCCGCGCCAACGTGGCCGCAGGCGTGCCCACGGGCGCCAGCAGGCCCACCCAGCTGACCACCACGAAGTCCTTCAACCCCGCCTCCACTGCCGTCGGCACCGCGGGCATCCGGGGGTCTCGCTGCACGCCGGTGACGGCCAGCACGCGCACCTTGCCCGCGTCGGCGTAGGCCTTTGCAGTGGCATCGAAGGTCATGTCCAGCGTACCGCCGGCCACGTCGTTCAGCGCCCCGGCGGTGGACCGGTAGGGAATGTGGACGATGAAGGTCCCCGTCAGAGACTTGAAGTACTCGCCCAGAAAGTGGGTGCCGCTGCCCGGGCCCGAGCTGCCGTAGCTCAGCTTGCCTGGATGCTTGCGTGCGTAGGCCACCAGCTCGGGAAGCGTCTTCACCGGCAGCGCCGGGGTCACCACCAGCGACAGGCCATAACGGGCCAGCATGCCCACGGGCAGCAGGCTCTTGTCGGCCTCGTACTTCAAGGCCGGGTCGACGATGGGCAGGATGGCGTAGCTGGTGTTGGTGAACAGCAGCGTCTGGCCATCGGGTGCGGCCTTCATCACGGCGTCGGAGCCGATGCGTGAGCCGCCGCCAAGCCGGTTCTCGACGATGACCGTCTGCCCCAGTGCCGGGCCCAGCCGCTCTGCCAGGGCGCGTGCGGCCAGGTCGGTCACGCCACCGGGCGGGAAGGGCACGACCAGGCGCAGCACGGGCGCCGGCGCTTGTGCGGCGCATGACAGCGCGAGCCCCATGCTGGCCAGCGCGGCCATGAATCGACTCCGTCTCATGTCTGCACCTCTTGTGTCGGGCCGAAGCCGGCCTGCATCTTGAAGAAGCCGGCCATGTCGCCCGCCAGATTGCGTACGGGCTGGGAGAAGAACGCCAGGTGCAGCGAACCGGTTTCTGAGCGGGCCGCATGGACGCTGCCGGCATCGCGGACCGCCAGTTCACCGGCGTGCACGGTGCCGTCGTGATCGCTCAGCGATCCTTCAATGACGTAGGTCTGCTCAAGTCCCATGTGCTCGTGCGCCGGTGCCTGCGCCCCGGGGGCGAAGTCAAACAACACGGTTGCTGCGCCGCTGGCCTCGTCCCGGTACAGCACCTTGCAGCGTATGCCCGGACCGAGGTCTTGCCAGGGCAGCTGATGGGCGTGGACCACGCGCGTCTGCCCCGGCGTTGGTGAATCACGCTGGCCGATGGCTTGTTGATCTGCCGACATGCCGTTCTCCCTTTGGTTTGCGCCTACCGCCCCGGCCCCGCTGTCAGGCCGGAATCAAGCCGTCCCAGCAGAGGTACTTGACCTCCACGTACTCGTCGATGCCCAGGTGCGAGCCCTCACGACCGAGGCCGCTCTGCTTGATGCCGCCGAAGGGAGCGACCTCGTTGGACATCAGCCCGCAGTTGATGCCCACCATGCCCGCTTCGATGCGCGCGGCGTTGCGCCAGATGCGCGCTGCGTCACGGCTGTACAGGTAGGCCGCCAGGCCGAACTCGGTGTCGTTGGCCATTGCAATGGCCTCGTCGTCGGTGTCGAAGCGAAACAGCGGCATCACCGGGCCGAAGGTTTCTTCGTGCGCGATGCGCATGGCCGGCGTGGCGTCGGCCAGCACCGTGGGTTCGTAGAAGTTGCCGCCCAGCGCGTGGCGGCGGCCACCGTGGAGCAGGCGTGCACCTCGGGCCAGCGCGTCGGCCACGTGTTCTTCGACCTTGCGCACGCCCCCGGCGTCGATCAGCGGGCCCAGGTTCACGCCTTCTTCCAGGCCGTTGCCCACGCGCAGCTTCTTCACGCGCTCGACGACGCGCATCGCCAGCGCGTCGTACACGCCCGCTTGCACCAGCACGCGGTTGGCGCCAATGCAGGACTCGCCGGTGTTGCGGAACTTGGCCGACATCAAGCCGTCGGCAGCGGCGTCAAGGTCGGCGTCGTCAAAGACGATGAAGGGCGCGTTGCCGCCCAGCTCCATCGAACACTTCTTGACCGTTCGTGCGGCCTGCGCCAGCAGCACGCGGCCGACTTCAGTGGAACCCGTGAAGCTGAGCTTGCGCACCAGCGGGTTCGCAGTCAGCTCGCCCCCGATGACCCGTGTGTCGTTGCCGGTCAGCACGCTGAACACGCCAGCAGGCACGCCGGCCCGCTCGGCCAGCATGGCCAGTGCCAATGCCGTCATCGGTGTCTGGCTGGCCGGCTTGACGACCATGGTGCAACCGGCGGCGAGTGCTGGGCCGGCTTTGCGGGTGATCATCGCGGCCGGGAAGTTCCACGGTGTGATGGCGGCGCACACGCCGATGGGCTCGCGCAGCGCCAGGATGCGCTGGGTCTCCTTCACGCCCGGGATCACGTCGCCGCGCACGCGTGTGGCCTCTTCGGAGAACCAGCGCAGGAAACCGGCGGCATAGTCGATCTCGCCGCGGGCCTCGCTCAGCGGCTTGCCCTCTTCAAGTGTGATCAGCGTGGCTAGGTCGTCCTTGTGCTGCACCATCAGCTCGTACCAGCGGCGCAACAAGTCGCCGCGCGCCTTGGCGGTGAAGCGCCGCCAGGGGCCGAATGCGGCTTGCGCGGCGTCTATCGCTCGCCGCGTCTCGGCTTCGCCACAGCGGGGCAGCTCGGCCAGCAGTGCGCCGTCGGCGGGGTTGTGCAGCGTGTAGCGGCCGTGCGGCGTTTCGGCCAGCCACTCGCCACCGATGTAGGCTGCGTCGCGCCACAGCGTGGCGTCCTTCAACAGGTGCTTCATGGTCGATGCGGCTTCAGCAGGGATGGCGGCCGACGACGAAGGCCGCATCGGGGTCGGACGTGACCTCGCAGCCCGATGCCACAAGGCCCTGGCGCAATGACTTCATGAAGCGGTCGGGGATGCGCATCGAAGGCGCGCGCAGCGGTCCGCCGTTGAAGCCGGCCAGCCAGTCTTGGTATTTCCACTGCGTGCGGTTCAGCACACTGATGCCCGGCACCGAGGCTGCAGACGCTGCCGTGTTGGCCTGGCGCGCGGGGTTCACCTTCCAGTACCTCTGCATCGCCTCTTCCCAGCGGCCGCTGCGCGCCAGCTCAAAGGCGCGCGGGTAGTAGTCGCCCATCCACTGCGTGTTGCTGGTGCCCGAGAACTGCAGCTTCATCAGGCTCATCAGCGGTATGGCGTCGGCCTCGATGGGGCAGCTGATCACCACCTCGTCGCGGAAGTGGTGGTACATCTCGCAGATGCCGGCTGGCAGCGGGAAACCCTGCTCCGACTTGATGGCAACGACGTTGGGGCAGTCAGCCACCAGCCGCCGCATCAGTGCCAGCGACATGCCCGCCGGGTGCACGCGCTCGAAGCCCCAGAGGGGAATCGGGAACAGCATCACACCCAGGCTGGTGGCATCGCAGAAGGCCTTGGTGTAGTCGTAGATCTCCTGCTCGCTGGTGGGCCAGAAGCTCGAGGGGTACGACAACAGCACCAGGTCGGCGCCGGCCTTCTCGGCCAGCGTCACGGCCTCGATGTTGTCGGCCAGCGTGCCAAACGCAGCGTGGAAGATGAGCCCCAGCTTGCCGCCGGCGCTGTCGCGCGCCCAGGCGGTGAACTGGGCGTTCTCCTCGGTGCTGATGGCGACTTCGGAACACAGCAGCGTGTAGGTGAAGCCAAGCCCGATCAGTCGCTCGACGTCATGGCGGATGCCGCGTTCGTTGAGGCGCTTCAAGTCTGCGCTGTAGCTGGGGATGGTGACGGCCGAGCAGCCGACGAGGTGCTGGCGGGCCCACGCGCGAGCGTCGGGCTTCTTGTAGGCAGGCATGCAGGTCTCCGGCAGGATCAGTAGACAGTCACTTCGCGATCGGCACGATGCTGGCGGCCAGCGCCATGCCAAGGCCGAGCTGGCGCGCGCGTGTCAGCAGCATCTCGGCCACCGCGATGTCCTGCAGCGCCGAGCCGACGGACTTGTAGAGCACGATGTCCGCGCTGCTGCGACGCGGCGTGATGCGACCGGCCACGAGGTCTGACAGCGACACCATGCGGCCCGCCAGGCTCACGCCTGCCTTCGCGGCGGCGACCCCGTCGCCGGTGTCGTGCATCACCTCGTCAGGCATGTCGGCGACGATGCAGGTGGCACGCGCCATCGCTTCTTCGTCGACCTCGCGCTGCTCGGGCAGCGTCGAGCCCAGCGAGACCACCGTGCATCCTGCCGGCAACCAGGCGCCGCGCAACACGGGCGACTCGTCCGTGCTGCGCGCGGCGCAGAGCACGACATCGGCGCCTTGCACGGCCTCTTCCGCCGACGCGACGGCGGTGATGTCCAGTCCGGGCCGAAAGCCTTCGGCAAATCGCTCTCGGCTGGCCTGCGTGGGGCTGAACACGCGCGCTGACTGCAGATTGCGCACCGCAGCCAGGCATTGCAGCGAGTTGCGGGCCTCGAAGCCCGAGCCGATGAGGCCCACCCTCAGCGCGCGCTGCGGCGCCAGCCGGTCAACTGCCAGCGCCGCCGTGGCCGCCGTGCGCCGGCCCGTGACGCGGTTGCCGTCGATCAAGGCCGACAGAGCCATCGTCTCCTGGTCGAACAGCGAGATCAGGTAGCTGGCGCGTCGGGCGCGCGGCGACGCGGCGATGAGTTTGCATCCCATCGTGGCGCCGGTTGGCGACACGGCGGTCAGACCGCGCAGCCAGATCCCGTCTCCGCGCGCCATCGATCGCGGCGGCACCATCGCGGGCTTGAGTTCGGCCGCATAGGCGGCGGCCAGCGCAGCGACGGCACTGCGCCAGTCGGCCAGTGTCGCCACGTCGGCGTCAGAGATGAACAGGGTGGGCGGGACTGGCGCAAGGACGAGGCTGTCGGACATGGTGCAGGGGCTCGAAAAGCGAGCTCGAACCATAGGCGCGACAGCGCCGCACGGGCAGTGCCCGTGCTCGATAGCAGGGTTGCAGGATCTCGATGGCCAGGGGCGCCGACCGGGTGCACAACCCGTCAGCCGGTGTCCTGGGCGACCGCGAGTTCGCAGACCAGCGCCATCACCTCGCGCGTGGCGCGGGTGTGCGGGCGGCGCGGCGACTCGGCCAGTACGACGAAGCGCTCGAGTTCAGGCTGCACGATGCGCGCCGCCGCGAGTCGCCCGTCGGGCACGCCAGCGCCCAGCGACGCGATGGCGTAGCCGGCGCCGACGGCTGCCACCTCGTACTGCAGCTGTACCGAGTCGGCCTCGCTGGCGACTTGCAGCTGAAGGCCATGCTCGGTCGCCAGGCGGTCCAGCCGCGCGCGCAGCAGGTGCGGCCGCGCCGGCAACACCAGCGGCAGGCCCGACAGTCGGGCCAGTGCGATCTGCCCACCGGCCAGCAGTGCATCGCCGTGCGGGCCGATCAGGTGCAGCGGCACGCGCGCGAGCAGTCTTTCGTCGCGCAGGCTGGCGGCGTCTTCGCGCAGCACGACGGCAATGTCGAGCCTGCCCTCGCGCAATTGCTCCTCCAGCGTCGCGCTCGCGCCTTCGACCAGGTGCAGGCGCACACCGGGCCAACGCTCGCGCACGGCAAGGGCCAGCGGCCCGGCCAAGCGACGCACGGCCGATGGCAGCAGGCCCAGCCGCACATCGCCCAGCGGCTGGCCGCGCGCGCTGCGCATGTCCTCCACCAGCGCATCGGCATCGCCCAGCAGCCGCGCCAATCGTGGCAGCATTTGCGTGGCGAACTCCGTGGGCAGCACGCCACGGCCGGTGCGCACGAAGAGCCGTTCGCCACACTCGCGTTCGAGCTGGGCGACGGCCCGGCTGACCATCGATTGCGGCTTCGCGAGCACAAGCGCCGCCTTGCTCAGGCTGCCAGCCTCGGCGACGCACAGCAAGACCTTCCAGCGGTGATCGACGACGGACAGGGCAGGCACGCCTTCACGGTCGGTCGCGGGCGGGGCGTGTGATCGGCGCGCTTTGGCACTCATGGCCGGATGCTACCCACCGTGTTCAGGCCACCCACTTCCGGTTTCGCGCCAGCCGACATCGGTACGGCGCACGGCCGCATCGTGTGCCAGGATCAGACCTTCGCTGCGCGCGTGGACGGCAATCTTCAGGTCCTTGACGACGATCTGACGCATCGGCTTGACGAGGCGCCCGGCTCGTTCGTCAAGCTGCAGTTCGAGTAAGGCGAGATCGACTTCGTGGTCGCACCGAACCTCACCGACATGGCCTGCGAGCGATGGGAGATCCAGGGCCGGCACGTGCGCCTCGAGACGGCTGCGGAGGTGATCGCCAAGAAGATGGTCCACCGCGGGGATCGGGCAACGGGTGCCCCTTCGCAGGTGCCGCTCAGCGCTGCTCGTACAGACCGAGCTTGCGATGCAGCGGGCTCTCGTCGGCCACGAACAGGAAGGCCGGCTTCGTGGCCGAGCGGTTGGCCAGCTGCACCGGGGTGTAGCCGGGTGCGCAGCAGGTGTCGGCCTCGTCCAGCGTGAACAGGTCCTGCCCGTTCACGTGGACCTCGGCCTCGCCCTCGATGCAGTGGTACACCGCGGCCGGTGAGCGCGCCGGCAGCGCAAGCGTCTGCCCGGGCCGCAGCATCAGGGCCGAGAAACCCAGGATCTGCAGCGCGTCCGCGCCCGTCTCGGGGTTCAGGTAGGCCAGCTGCACGCACTCGCGGGCACGGTCTTCGGCCAGCGCCAGCAAGGCCGCGCGGGCCTCGTTCCACGGATAGCGCAGCAGCGGGTAGGCGCTGTGCCCGCGCTCGAAGAAGCGCAACGGGCGCAGGCCGCCCGCCAGCGACGGGGCAGGTGCCTGCTGCACCTGGCGCTCGCCGTTGACGTGGTAGCTGGCCTCGAGGTACACCACCAGCGGCAGATCCAGCACGTCCAACCAGACGACGGGCCCGGTGCCCTCGTGGCCGTGCTCGTGCCACAGGCCCGTGGGCGTGAGGATCAGGTCGCCACGTGACATCGGCAACTTCTGGCCGTCGACCGTGGTGTGCGCGCCAACGCCTTCGACCACCATGCGCACGGCATTGGGCGTGTGGCGGTGGGCCGGAGCCCATTCACCCGGCAGCAGCAGCTGCATGCCCAGGTAGATGGCCGGGCTGGCCTGCATCTTCTCGAGGCCGTGGCCCGGGTTGGCCAGCACCAGCACGCGGCGCTCGGCGCGTTCGATGGGTGT
>JAIXTY010000140.1 GCA_027483705.1 Rubrivivax sp. | reverse complement strand
TAGGGCGCCAGCCGCCCGCGCACGTGGCGCTGCAGCTCGGCCACGAGTTCGTCGCTGGCCGCGTGCCCCGGCGCGAGCACGACGTAGGCCTTGACCACCGCGCCACGCTCGGCGTCGGGCTTGGGCACGACGGCCGCGTTGGCCACGGCCGGGTGCTTGACGAGGCAGTTCTCCACCTCGCTGGGGCCGATGCGGTAGCCGGCGGCCTTGAAGACATCGTCGCTGCGGCCCTGGTACCAGAGGTAGCCCTCCGCATCCATCACGGCGGTGTCGCCGGTGCGGCACCAGCTGCCGTCCATCGCGCCGGTGAACTTGGCCGCGGTGGCGCGCTCGTTGCGCCAGTAGCCGAGGAAGAACACCGGGTCGGGCCGGCCGTGCACGTCGAGCCGGTGCACGGCCACGTCGCCCGGCGTGCCGCGCGGGCATTCGCGGCCGTCGTCGTCGATGACGGCGATGCGGTGGCCCGGGTAGGCGCGGCCCATGCTGCCGGGACGGGCCGGCCAGCCGGGGTGCTTGCGCCCTTGGGCGTCGACCCAGCGGCCGCAGTTGCCGACGATGTAGTTGATCTCGGTCTGGCCGAACATCTCGTTCACCGTCACGCCGAGCGCGTCACGGCACCAGTGGAAGACGGCGTCGCCCACCGCCTCGCCGGCGCTCATGATGGCGCGCAGGTGCAGCACGTAGCGCTCGCGCGGGCGCGACACGGCCTTCATCATGGCCTTCAGCGCCGTCGGGAACAGGAAGCTGTGCGTCACGCGGTGGCGGGCCATCAGCGCCAGCGCTGCTTCAGCACTGAAGCGGCCCTGCCAGGCCACGATCGGGCGGCCGAAGTACAGCGTCGGCAGCAGCGCGTCCATCAGGCCGCCGGTCCAGGCCCAGTCGGCGGGGCTCCAGAAGACCTCGTCGCTGGCCTCGGGTCGGCCGAGGCCGAACCAGTTCTGGCTGCAGACGAAGCCGGTGAGGTTGCCGATGAGCGCGCGGTGCGGAATGAGCGCGCCCTTGGGCGGCCCGGTGGTGCCGCTGGTGTAGATGAGCACGGCCGCGTCGTCGGCCGCGGTGTCCACGGCAGGTGGCACGCGGCGGCGCGTGGCCAGGGCCTCGGCCCAGTCGACATCGCCCCGGCCGGCTGCCGCGCCCACGGCCACCACCTGGCGCAGCAGCGGGCATTCGGCGCGCACGGCCTGCAGGTTGTCGATGGCGGTCTCGTCCACCAGCGCCAGCACGGCGCCGCTGTCCTGCAGCCGGAACTGCAGCGCCTCGGGGCCGAAAAGCATCGACAGCGGCATCGCCACCGCGCCCAGGCGGTACAGGGCCAGGTGGGCCACGGCCGTCTCGGGCCGCTGCGGCATCACAACGGCCACGCGGTCGCCGCGCCGCACGCCCAGGCCGGCCAGCGCGGCCGAGAGCTTGAGCGACTGCGCGTGCAGCTCGCGGTAGCTCAGCGTGCCGCTGCGGCCGTCTTCGTGCTCCCAGGCGATGGCGGTGCGGTCGGCCACGGCGGGGTCGGCCGCCCAGCGCGCGGCGCAGACCTCGGCGATGTTGAAGCGCGCCGGCACCTGCCAGTGCAGGCCGCCATGCAGATGAGCCCAGACGTCGGGCGATGAAGGGGTGGGTTGTCGGCCGCTCATGGGCGCAGCTTAAGGGCGCGCTTCACGCCGGCGCCATGCGCAACGGCCCGAAGGGGCCCGGACCGCGTGGCCGTCAAGTTCAGCCCCGCCGCGGCCGAAGACGCAGTGAACCCCGATCGCCGACCCCACCATGCCCCTTGCTCCCCTTGCCACCGTCAAGCACCGCGTGCAGCTCGGCCAGCCCCTGCCCTTTGGCGTGCGCGACGCCGATGGCACCCTGCTGCTGGCCCGCGGCCGCGTGGTCGACGACCAGCCGCAGCTCGAGGCCCTGCTGGCCCGCGGTGCGCTCGTCGACATCAGCGAGCTGATCGACCCCGAGGCCCTGGCCCGCCAGGCGCCGCGCGAGCAGTTGCCGCGCCTGTGGGGCGAGGCCATCCAGCGCCTGGACAAGACCCTCGCGGCCAGCGCCGCCGACGGCTTTGCCGGCGCGCTGGACGAGGCCAGCGGCCCGGTGGCTGCGCTGGTGCAGCGCGACCCCGACCTGGCCATCTTCCAGGTGCTGCGCCAGGGTGGTGGTGCCGACGTCGACTACGGCGCCCGCCGCTCGCTGCAGACCGCCATCACCACGCTGCTGGTGGCGCGCCGCCTGGGCTGGGACGACGACGAGGGCGCGCGCGCCTTCAAGGTGGCGCTGACCATGAACCTCAGCATGCTGGCGCTGCAGGGCCAGCTGGCGCGGCAGAGCGTGCCGCCGACGGTGGCGCAGCGCGAGCAGCTGCAGACGCACCCGATGCGCAGCCTGCGCCTGCTCGAGACCGCCGGCGTGACCGACGCGCTGTGGCTCGAGGCCGTGCTGCAGCACCACGAGTGCGAGGACGGCAGCGGCTACCCCAGCGGCCGCAGCGACGTCAGCGACCTCGCCTCGCTGGTGCGCCGCGCCGACGTCTACACGAGCAAGCTGTCGTCGCGCTCCACGCGCGACGCGCTCGCCGCCGACCTGGCCGGCCGCCAGATGTTCATGCAGGACCCCGGCCACCCGATGACGGCCGCGCTCGTCAAGGAGTTCGGCATCTACCCGCCGGGCTGCCACGTGCGCCTGCACTCGGGCGAGCTGGCCATCGTGGTGGCACGCGGCGCCACCATCACCGCGCCGCAGGTGGCCTGCCTGACCGACCCCATCGGCCGCGTGCTGACCCGCCCCGAGCGCGTGGACACGGCCGCCAAAGGCCGCGGCGTGGCCGCCGTGGTGGGCGAGCGCAGCCTGTCGCGCCCGCTGCCGCTGGACCGCCTGATGGCGGCGCTGGTGGCCTGAGGCCGAAGCGCCCTCAGCCGCGGCCGAAGGCCGCCAGCGCCGGCCCGGTGACGCGGCAGATGCGCCAGTCGGGCATCACGGTCGCACCCATCGCCTCGTAGAAGCGGATCGCGCGCTCGTTCCAGTCGAGCACGCTCCACTCGAAGCGGCCGCAGCCACGCGCCAGCGCCAGCGCGCCCAGGTGCTGCAGCAGCGCCTTGCCCAGCCCGGTGCCGCGGTGCGCGGGCTGCACGTACAGGTCTTCCAGGTACAGCCCGGGCTTGCCGAGGAAGGTGCTGAAGTTGGTGAAGAAGAGGGCGAAGGCCACCACGCTGCCGCCCACCTCGGCCACCACGCACTCGGCCACCGGCCGCTCGCCGAACAGGTGCGGGTGCAGCGACTCGGGCGTGACGACGACGAGGTGTTCGAGCTTCTCGAACACCGCGAGTTCGGTGATGAGGCCGACGATGGCCGGCAGGTCGGCCGGGGTGGCGGCCCGGATGGGGGCCTGGCGGGGGACGGATGCGCTCATGCGGCCGATTGTGGCCGGCCGTGTCACAGCCGCCCCGCCCGGCTTGTCCAAGTGAAGACGAGGTGCCCGCCGGGCGCCCGACGCCTGGAGAGCCGCCATGTCCCGAGTTCCGTCCCCCACCCTGCAACGCACCGTCGGCCCTTGGATGGTGGCCACCGCATTGGCTGCGGCCGCCACCGTGTCAGCCCAGCCGGCACCGCCCGCGGCCGCCACGGGCGACGGCCCCGTGGTGGTGATCGTCCGCGTCCCCAAGCCCTGGTACGCGCCGCGGGCGCTGATCGCCTCGAAGATGCGCGACACCGAGCCCCAGTACGCCGCCCTGCCCGGCCTGGTGCACAAGGCCTACTCCTTCGCGCAGCGCGACGGCGCCTTCGGGGGCGTCTACCTGTGGGCCGACGGCGCCGCGGCGCGGGCCTGGTTCTCGCCGGCGTGGTTCGAGCGCGTCCGGCGCGAGCGCGGCGTCGAGGGCGAGGTGCGCCTGTTCCCGGTGACGGCGGTGCTTGACGGCAGCGCCGGCGGCCCGGACCGCGACGACCGCGCCGCCGCTGTCGCCACCGTGGCCCCAGTCGGTGCCGGCCGCGCGCCCGAGCCGGGCCTGCTGCGCCGCCACGCCGTGACCACGCCGGCCGGCGCCCCGGCCTGGGTCGAGCTGTGGCGCGACGCCGCCGCGGCCGAAGCCGCCTTCGCGGCGCGCGGCGTGGCCACGCCCGACGTGGAGTGGTTCGACACGCCGATACTGCTGCCCGGCGCCGCGGCCGCGGCGCGGCTGGAGACCCCGCGTTGAAGATCGTCGACCCCGGGGCGGACGTCGTCCGCGCCGCCACCGCCGGGCAGCTGGACGCCATCGACACGCTGCTGCGTGCCGTGCAGCCCGGTGTCTACAACCTGGCGCTGCGCGTGCTGGGGCACCGCGACGACGCCGCCGACGCGACGCAGGAGATCCTGCTCAAGCTCGTCACCCACCTGGGCAGCTTCCGCGGCGAGGCGGCGTTCACCACCTGGGTCTGGCGCGTCGCGCACAACCACCTGCTGACGGCGGCCACGCGCGCGGCCGAGCACCCGCAGCTCTCGCTCGAGGCGCTGGGCGAGAAGCTCGGCGAGGGCCTGGCGTACGCCGCGGCCTACGCCGACGCAGCGCCCGTGCTCACGCCCGAGGACAAGGCCGCCGCGCGCGAGGTGGCGCTGGGCTGCACGCAGGGCATGCTGATGTCGCTGGATCGCCGCGACCGGCTGATCCTGGTGCTCGACACGGTGTTCGATCTGCGCTCGGACGACGCCGCAGGCATCGCCGGGCTCACGCCGGCGGCCTACCGGCAGCGGCTGTCGCGGGCCCGTGCGCGGCTCGAGGGCTTCACGCAGGGCCGCTGCGGGCTCGTCGACGCACAGGCGGCCTGCCGCTGCGAGGGCCAGCTGCCCGCGCTGCGCGAGCGTGACCGCCGCGCGCCGCAGCCGGTGACGATGGCGCTGGTGCGAACGCGCGCCGAGCGCGCCGAGCTGGAGGCGCAGTTCGATGCCTTCACGCGCGTGCACGACGCGGCCTCGCTGATGCGCGCGCACCCGGCCTGGCGCGCCCCCGAGGCGCAGCACGCGGCCATCCGCGCGGTGCTCTCGCGCGAGGGCTTCCTGCCGGCGGGCTGAAACTCGCGACCAACCGCCGGGCTTGTCCGCCGCGCGACAGGGCCACGGACGCCGGCGCACCTACAGTGCCGTCATGAGCCTCCCGGATACCCCTGTCTCCCCGCCCTACGTCCCGCGCCGCGCCGCGATGTCCGGCTTCGTGCCGGTGCGCGGCCTGCAGTACCACGTGCTGCAGTGGGGCGACGCCTCGCTGGCCACGCCCGAGCGCCCGCCGCTCGTGCTGGTGCACGGCTGGATGGACGTCGCGGCCTCGTACCAGTTCGTCGTCGACGCGCTGGCTGCGGCCGAGGGCTTCGAGCGCTGGGTGATCGCGCCGGACTGGCGCGGCTTCGGCCGCACCGCGCCGCCACCGGGCACCGACAGCTACTGGTTCCCCGACTACCTGGCCGACCTCGACGCGCTGCTCGCCGCCCTGGCGCCGGCCGAGCGCTTTGCGCAGATCGACCTCGTCGGCCACAGCATGGGTGGCAACGTCGTGATGAGCTACGCCGGCGTGCGCCCGGCACGCATCCGGCGACTCGTCAACCTCGAGGGCTTCGGGCTGCCGGCCACCGCGCCCGCGCAGGCGCCGAAGCGGCTGCTGCAGTGGCTCAACGAGCTGCAGGCCACCGAGGCGCTGCGCGACTACGCCAGCGTCGACGAGGTCGCCGCGCGGCTGATGAAGAACAACCCGCTGCTGCCCGCCGACAAGGCCGCCTGGCTGGCCCCGCACTGGAGCGAGCAGCGCGAAGATGGCCGCTGGCACATCCTCGGCGACCCCGCGCACAAGCGCGTGAACCCCGTGCTGTACCGCGTCGAGGAGGTGCTGGAGGCCTGGAAGGCCATCACCGCCCCGCTGCTGTGGGTGGAGGGCGACCGCACCGACGTCGCCAAGTGGTGGGGCCACCGCTACCCGCGCAGCGAGTTCGAGTCGCGCCTGGCCGTCGTGCCCGGCGTGCGCAAGGCCGTGCTGTCGCCGGCCGGCCACATGCTGCACCACGACCAGCCCGAGGCGCTGGCCGCTGCGCTGGCCACATTTCTCCACCCGGCAACTCAGGACCGGCACTGTCGACACCCTTGACAGTGTTCGCTTCATCAATGGCGGTCCGTGACCTAACGGCTTGATTTGGCGTCACATTCCGTAACTGGATCGTTGCTTGCTATCGCTGCGGTTTGGCTCGGCTCTACAGGGTCGAACCTCCGCTTCCCAATCACGAGGAACACTCATGTCCATCAAGACCGTATCGATCGGGCTGCTCGTCAGCCTGGGACTCTCCGCTGCCGCGTTCGCTGCTCCGGTCAAGTCGGGAGCCGGACCGTCGCTGACGGGCGGCACGTTCATCGACTTCGAAGGCCAAGCGCAAGGCGATGCGACCTCGCTTTACACAGGCGTCGGCGTCACGTTCAGCGCCCTTGCCGGGCTGCCGGTGATCGACAACGACCCCTTCTCGTTCGGCTACGCAGCCAACTCGGGGGTCGGGGTTCTGTCGATCAATACTGCACCGGCAGGAATCACCATGACTTTTGCCGCAGCCCAGAGCTTTGTCGAGTTCTTCCTGAGCGACACAGCGCCTTTGGGCGACTACACGGTATCGGCATTTGACAGCTCCGACACGCTGCTCGAATCGGTCGGACTCAGTCTCGCCGAGCTTTCCGGCGACAGCAGCTTCTGGTTGGGCTTCGATCGAGCCAGTGCCGACATTGTTCGCATCAGCATCGTGCCGACCAGCAGCATTGACGCCTTCGCGGTCGACGACCTTCGCTTTGGTGCCTCGGCCGTGCCGATTCCGGCCTCCTGGGCGCTGGCCGGACTGGGTTTGGCAGTGTTGGGAGTCCAACGCCGTCGTTCTCGCGGCTGAGGAACCCCTCCTGGTCGAGCGGGCCGAGCGAACGGTCCGCTCACCTCGCCCCCGCAGCGGGCTGCGGCAGGGTGCATGCGAGAATCCGGGGTTGTTCACCAGGACTCTGCGCGCATGGACACCGAACAGATCAACGCCGTCGGCACGCTGCTCGCCGACCTCAGCGACCGCACCCAGCAGCTCCGGGGGTATCTTTGACTACGACCGCAAAGCCCTGCGGTTGAACGAAGTCAACGCCGCGCTGGAGAACCCCGCGGTCTGGAACGAGCCCAAGCGCGCGCAGGAGCTCGGCAAGGAGAAGAAGACGCTCGAGACGGTCGTCGCCACCATCGACCACCTCACGAGCAACCTCGCCGACAACTCCGAGCTCTTCGAGATGAGCAAGGCCGACGGCGACGAGGACGGCATCCGCGCCATCCTGGCCGAGGCCGAGGCGCTGCGCGACACGGTGGAGCAGCTCGAGTTCCGCCGCATGTTCAGCAACCCGGCCGACCCCGGCAACTGCTTCATCGACATCCAGGCCGGCGCCGGCGGCACCGAGGCCTGCGACTGGGCCGGCATGCTGCTGCGCCAGTACCTCAAGTACTGCGAACGCAAGGGCTTCACCGCCACGCTCGAAGACGAGACCCCGGGCGACGTGGCCGGCATCAAGAGCGCCACGCTCAAGGTCGAGGGCGACCACGCCTTCGGCCACCTGCGCACCGAGACCGGCGTGCACCGCCTGGTGCGCAAAAGCCCGTTCGATTCCGCCGGCGGCCGCCACACGAGCTTCGCGAGCCTCTTCGTCTACCCCGAGAT
>JAIXTY010000111.1 GCA_027483705.1 Rubrivivax sp. | reverse complement strand
TCATCACGTCGGGCGGTCGCAGGCCGTGCTCGGCCAGCACGGAATCGAGCCGCCGCGTGGGCACCTCGATGTGGGCCTGCATCGAGACCTCGGGAAAGTGCTCGCGGTGCGAGCCCAGCTGCAGCAGCGAGCTCGACTCGCCGTCGTTGCTGGCGACATTGAAGCGCGCCGTGCCGTCCTCGTTGGAGACAGCCACGGGGAAGACACGGATCCGCGGGTCCCGCGCCGCCAGGGCCTGCAGGGCCGCCAGCGGCCCGGCCTGCGGCTCGAACAGGTAGATGTGCTGCAGGGCCGGGAACAGCTTGTTGATCAGCGGCAGTTCGTCGAAGCGGTGCGCGCCGATGACGCACAGCACCTGCAGGCCCGCGCTGATGCGGCAGCCGCGCAGCGCGCGCAGCAGCTCGATGTCGTAGATCGGCGGACGGCCGGCGGTGAGCGATGGGCCCGGCATGCGCAGACGGTCAGCCCGCCGAGGCCACGGCGACGCCCTGCAGCCGCTGCAGCGCCTGCCAGGCGGCGGGCATGCCGAGCGACTGCAAGGTGGCGGCCAGCGCGGCCGCGTCGGGCCTGGCGCCAAAGCTGCGCGGCAGGCGCTGCACCAGCTCCAGCGTCTCGTCTTCGCCCAGTTGCGCCGGCAGGTAGGCGGCCCCCACGAAACCGAAGCAGCCGGCCTCGACCTGGCCATCGACGGCCGCAAAGCGCCGCGACAGCGCCGGCGGCGCGAAGTGCACGCCGTGGACCTCTTCGAGGAAGGTGCGGTGGCCGGCGCCCATCAGCACGTCATCGAGGCGCGGGTCCTGCAGCCGTGGGTCGGCACCGGCACGAAGCCAGCGGCGAGACCGCAGTGACAGCCCCGGCAGTCCGGGAGCGTCCGTTGGGCGGGCCGGCGCCGCCAGGTAGTCGGGCACGAGGAACTCGTCGCTCCAGGCCGCCGCGTCCAGCACGCCGGCGTCCCAGCGGGTGAGCATCACGTGCGAGCTGCTCACGTAGGCGTGCAGCCGGCGCGCCACGAAGTCGGCCACGGCGGCAGCGCCGTCGAGCGGCTCGACGTCGACGACCTCGAGGTTCGGCAGCACCACCGTGGGCAGCCAGCCGCGCGTGAACAGCATGACGCGGCCGAAAGCGACCGCCTGCTGCGCCTGCAGCAAGGCCATCGCCGACAGGGCCGGCGTTTCGCAGTCGACGGCGCACAGGGTCACCTGGGCCAGCGGCAGGCGGTTCATGCGGCCGGATTCTGCCAGCGGCCACCGGCGAACAGGTCGCGCGCCATGTACCAGAACTTGGCGATGCCGCGCCGCAGGTTCTCAGGCACGGGCCGCCGGGCCTCGACGCGGCGCGCCTGCCCGAACTGCGCCGCAGCTCCGGCGGCGGCCAGCGCCGCCTGCAGCCGCGCGTCGCCGGCGTGGCGTCCGGCCAGGGCTCGCAGCGCCTCGCCCAGGTGCGGCGGGCAGCGGTCGGCAAAGGGCTTCAGGTTGCCGGCCCACGGGTAGAACGCGTGCAGCAGCGTCCACACCTCGTCTTCGCGGAGCGCCGGGAAACCCAGCGACAGCAGCCGCGCCGACTCCGCCACGTGGCGGCTGACGTCGCCCGACAGGCCACCGGTCACGTAGTGCACGGTCGGCGCGCTGATGCGGTGCACGGCGACGCCGGCGTCGCGTTGGGCCAGCAGCCAGCGGGTGTCGGCGACGATGCGCAGCCGCGTGTCGTAGGGGCCCGCCGCCCGAAGTGCCGCCGGCGTGGCGTACACGGCGTTGTGGCACAGGTTCGGGCAGCGCAGCCACGAGCCGGCGTCCAGCGGCCCCGGCAGCCACAGCCGCCGCCGCGCACCGTTGTGCTGCCAGGCGGCACTGAGGATCAGCCTCGGCGCCGGGTCCAGCGGCTGCGGGTCATGCCGGCACAGGGCCGCCAGCGCCCGCGCGGCGGCGTCTGGCGTGAGCCAGTCGTCGGCGTTGAGCACGCACACCAGGCCGCCCCGCACCAGCGACATCGCCTTGTTCAGCGCGTCGTACAGGCCCGCGTCGGGTTCCGACACGAAGTAGTCGATCTGGCCGGCGTGGGCCTCGATCAGCGCCCGCGTGCCGTCGGTGGAGCAGGCGTCGATGACGATGTGCTCCACCGCCGCGCCGCGCTGCGCACGCACGCTGGCCAGCGTGCGCGGCAGCGTGGCGACGGCGTTGCGCACGACGGTGATGTAGCTCACCACGGGCTCGCCGGCCGTCGCCGGCAAGGGACTGGGACTCGCGAGCCGCCGCCCGCCTTCGGCCAGCCGCCCGCCCGCGGCGGGCGGCGGCAGGCGGTCTCGCACACCCACCTCGAAGGCCTGTGCGTCCGGGGCCATCACCAGGGCGCCCCGCTCGGGAGGCGTGGCGTCGGGCAGAGGCAAGCCGGGTTCATGCGGCCGGCACTGTACCGCCGCCCAGGCCCGGCCGGCCCCGAGGCCGTCGATACACTCGTGCCGTCGAACCCGCCCCACCGGCCGCCCAGGAGCCCCTGCTTGATCCACCGTACTCGCCGCGCCTCGCGGAGCCCGGCGCGATGAGGCCCTGCCGGCACCGCATCGGCGTCTCGCTGGGCGACGTGCCCACGCTCGACGGCGGTGGCCTCAGCGAGTTCTGCCTGCAGGTGGGCTCGCGGCTGTCGGCGGCGCTGGGCAGCGGCGATGACATTGGCCTGGTGTTCCATCTCAAGGAGCGACTCGTGGGCTGCTTCGGCGATGGCGTGGACTACCTGCCGGTGGACCGCTGGCAACGCTTCCGGCATGTCCGCAGCGAGCCCTATGCGCTGTGGCACAGCCTGCACCAGCTCAACAAGAACCTTCCGCCGGCTGCCACCGGCCTGCGCCTACTGACCGTGCACGACCTCAACTACCGCTACGGCCCGCGGGCCTTCAGCCGCTGGCGCCACGGGCGCCGCACGCGACGGCTGCTGGCGCGCACCGACCACCTCAGCGCCATCAGCGCCTTCACCGCGCAGGAGCTGCGCGAGCACCTCGGCTGGCGTGGCGAGATCGACGTCATCCACAACGGCGCGCGCAGCTTCGTCGGCCGGCCGCAGCGTCCGCTGGCCGGCTGGGACGCCGTGTCGCAGCGGCCGTTCCTGTTCCACCTGAGCCGCATGGCCCCGGTGAAGAACCCCGAGGCCCTGCTGGGCCTGGCCGCCGCCTGGCCCGAGATGACGCTGGTGATGGCCGGCCCCGACAACGACGACGCCCGCGCGCTGCGCTCGGGCTGCCGCCTGGCCAACGTGCAGTTCCACCTGGGCATCGACGAGGCGCAGAAGGCCTGGGCCTACGCGCAGTGCAGCGGCTTCGTGTTCCCGTCGTGGGCCGAGGGCTTCGGGCTGCCGCCCATCGAGGCCATGCACTTCGGCAGGCCGGTGTTCCTGTCGCGCCTGACGAGCCTGCCCGAGATCGGCGGCGACGCGGCCGAGTACTTCGACGATTTCGAGCCCGCAGCGATGCGCGCGGTCGTCGAACGCGGGCTGGCCCGCCACGCCACCGAGCCGGGCCGGGCCGAGGCCATCCGCGCCCACGCCGCCCGCTTCGACTGGGACCGCGCCGGCGCCGCCTACGCCGCGCTGTACCGCCGTCTGCTCGGGCTGCCTGCGGTCGGGAGCGTGTCATGAGCGTGCTCGTCGTTCGCCGCCAGCCGCGCCTGCCCGGCACGGGCGGCTGTGCGCTCACCATCGGCAACTTCGACGGCGTGCACCGGGGCCACCAGGCCATGCTGGCGCTGCTGGCCAACGAGGCCCGGCACCGCGGCGTGCCGACCTGCGTGCTCACCTTCGAGCCGCACCCGCGCGACTTCTTCGCCGCGCGGGCCGGCAAGCCCGAGCTCGCGCCGGCGCGCCTCTCCACGCTGCGCGACAAGCTGGCCGAGCTCGAGCGCTGCGGCGTCGACCAGGTCGTCGTCGCCCGCTTCGACGAGCGCATGGCCTCGATGCCGCCCGAGGCCTTCATCGACGAGGTGCTGCTGCGCGGGCTGCGGGCGCGCTACGTGCTGGTCGGCGACGACTTCAGCTTCGGTGCGCGGCGCCAGGGCAACTACGCGATGCTCGACGCCGCCGGCGCCGCGCGCGGCTTCGATGTGGCGCGCATGATGAGCTACGAGGTTCACGGCCTGCGCGTCAGCAGCTCCGCGGTGCGTGAGGCGCTGGCCGCCGGCGACATGGCCCGCGCCGAGGCGCTGCTGGGCCGCCCCTACGCGGTGAGCGGCCGCGTGCAGCACGGCCGCAAGCTCGGCCGCGACCTGGGCTTCCGCACGCTGAACCTGCGCTTTGCGCACCCGCGGCCGGCGGCGATGGGCATCTTCGTCGTGCGCGTGCGCGGCCTGGCGGCAGAGCCCGTGGACGGCGTGGCCAGCCTGGGCGTGCGCCCGACGGTGGAGGACGCCGGCCGCGTGCTGCTGGAGGTGCATTGCCTGGACTGGCCGGCCGCGCTGGGCCCCGAGGGCGGCTACGGCCGCAACCTGCGCGTGGACCTGCTGCACAAGCTGCACGACGAGCTCAAGTACGCGTCGCTCGAGGCCCTGCGCGAGGGCATCGCCCGCGACACCACGGCGGCGCGTGAGTGGTTCGCCGCCCTCAGAAGCGCCAGGCCAGACCGCCGTTGACGCCCCAGCCCGTCGGCGAAGTGACCAGCGGGCTGCGCGCCGCCGGGCCCAGCAGCCGGTTGGCGCCGATGCCGCCGATCATCAGCCAGTCGCGCGACAGCTCGGTGCGGAAGCCCAGGCCCGTGGAGACGTCGCGCAAGCCCGCGGCAGCCTCGTAGGCGGGCCGGCCGCTGCGCGCCGACTGCTCGGGCGTGACGCCGTACCAGGTCTGCATGAAGCGGTCGCCGGCGAGGCTGAGGCCGACGTTGGCGCTGATCACCGTGGCTGGTGTCAGCCGATGGCTCCAGCCCAGGGACACGTCGGCGATGTAGCCGCCACCGCGGCCAAAGATGTCGCTGTTGAGGCCCGCGCCCAGGCGGAACGGGCCGCCGAGATCCATGCTGAGCGAGAAGCGCGCGCGCGCCGTGCGGCTGATGTCGCCCATGCCGCGCAGGTCGTCGCTGCTGCTCTCGCGCCGGCCGTTGTCCCAGCGCAGACCGACGCTGGCCTTGATGCGCTTCGAATCGAACAGCTCGATGCCGATGCCGCGCGAGACGTCGTCGGCGCGCCGCGTGACGAAGCCGCTGGCGTTGGTGATCGAGAAGCGGCCCCGGCGCAGGAAGAAGCCGGGCGTCAGCTTGGTCACGGCCGCGTCTGCGCCGCTGAAGGCCGGTCGGTGCGCGACCAGCAGGCCGATCGCGCCTTCCCAGCTGGCGCTGGGCTCGGGCTTGGCCAGCGCGGCCTCGAGGTCGTCACCCTCGGTCGCACACGCGGCGCCTGACACGAGCACGAGCCCGGCACAGAGAACTCGTCTCGCTAGAATCGAACGCGTGAACGGCACTTCTTGGTCTCCTCGGATGCGCGGTAGTTCTTCTCGTCGCTGGCAAGCGGCCACGCGCCGCCAGTCGACGCGCGACCGAATTTGACCGGCGCTGCTGAAGACGGTCTGAAGCGCGCGTGCCGCGCCGGCAGACCGCAAGCCTGACGCAGGGCCCAGCGCCCTCCCCGACCACCGCCCCCTGCCCGGCCTTCGGCCCGGCCCGGCTGCCGACACGCCCCGACGACACCATGAGCACCGACACCCCTCCGGTCGACCACCGCAGCACCCTCAACCTGCCCGACACCCCGTTCCCGATGCGCGGCGATCTCGCCAAGCGCGAGCCCGGCTGGGTGAAGACCTGGGACGACGAGGGCCTGTACCAGCGCCTGCGCGACGCCCGCCGCGGCGCGCCGCTCTTCGTGCTGCACGACGGCCCGCCCTATGCCAACGGCCAGATCCATATCGGCCATGCCGCCAACAAGATCCTCAAGGACATGATCGTCAAGGCGCGGCAGTTGGCTGGCCTTGATGCGCAGTACGTGCCAGGCTGGGATTGCCACGGTCTGCCCATTGAGAACGCCATCGAGAAGAAGCACGGCCGCAGCCTGAGCCGTGACGATATGCAGGCAAAGAGCCGCGCGTACGCCACTGAGCAGATTTCGCAGCAGATGGTGGACTTCAAGCGCCTGGGCATCCTCGGCGAATGGGACAAGCCCTACCGCACCATGGACTACGCCAACGAGGCCGGCGAGATCCGGGTGCTCAAGCGCCTGTTCGAGCGCGGCTTCGTCTATCGCGGCCTCAAGCCCGTGTACTGGTGCTTTGACTGCGGCTCGTCGCTGGCCGAGTTCGAGATCGAGTACGCCGACAAGCAGAGCCCGGCGGTGGACGTGGCCTTCCTCTGCGCCGAGCCGGCCAAGCTGGCCGCGGCCTTCGGACTGGCTGCGCTGGATGCCGAGACCTTCACGGTGATCTGGACCACCACGCCCTGGACCATCCCGGCCAACCAGGCGCTCAATCTCAACCCGGAGCTGCCCTACGCCCTGGTCAAGACCGCGCGTGGCTACTTCGTCGTGGCCGAGGCCCTGGTCGAGAAATGCCTGGCCCGCTGGCAGCTGGAAGGCGAAAC
>JAIXTY010000253.1 GCA_027483705.1 Rubrivivax sp. | reverse complement strand
GTGGAGCAGGAGGGCGTGTGGGCGGTGCAGGGCGGCATGGCCGCGCTGGCGGCCTCGATGGCCGCGCTGGTGCAGGCGCGCGGCGGGCGCATCCGCTACGGCGCCCGAGTCGCCGGCATCGAACACCGTGGCAACGCCGTGACCGGCCTGCGCCTGGCCGACGGCGAGACGCTGGCCGCCGACGCCGTGATCTTCAACGGCGATGCCAGCGCGCTGGCCCCGCTGCTGGCCGGCGCGCCGGGCGTGGCACCGCGGCCGGCACCCGCCAGGCAGCGCACGCTGTCGGCCGTCACCTGGGCGATGCGCGTCAAGGCCGAAGGGCTGCCGCTGGTGCGCCACAACGTGTTCTTCGACCGTGACTACGCCAGCGAGTTCGACGACGTCTTCCGCGCGCGGCGGCTGCCGCGGCACGGCACCGTCTACCTCTGCGCGCAGGACCGGCTCGACGACGCGGCGGCTCCGGCCGACGGCGGCGCCGAGCGGATGCTGATGCTCGTCAACGCGCCGCCCGACGGCGACCGCCACCCCTTCGACGACCCGGAGACCGAGGCATGCCAAGCCCGCAGTCTGGACCTCTTGCGACGCTGCGGCCTCACGCTGCGGATCGACCACCCGAGCCAGGTGATGCGCCGCACGCCGGCCGACTTCCACCGGCTGTACCCGGGCACGGGCGGAGCGCTGTACGGGCCGTCCACGCACGGCTGGATGTCGCTGTTCCGCCGCGCCTCGGCGGCGACGCCGATGACGGGCCTGTACCTGGCGGGGGGCAGCGTGCACCCGGGGCCGGGCGTGCCGATGGCGGCGATGTCGGGCCGGCTCGCGGCCGCCACGCTGATGGCTCGCCTCGGTTCGACACGCCGGTCGAGCCGGGTGCTTATTGCTGGTGGTACATCGATGCCATCAGCGACGACGGCCGCCACGCGCTGACGGTGATCGCGTTCGTGGGCAGCGTCTTCTCGCCGTATTACCGCCGGGCCTGGAAGCGCGGCACCGCGCGGGCCGACGAGCACTGCGCGCTCAACGTCTGCCTCTATGGCGGCGGCCAGGGCCGCTGGGCCATGACGGAGCGCGGCGCCCGGCACGTGCGGCGTGGCGGCTCGCACTTCGAGGTCGGGCCCAGCCGCCTGGCCTGGCAGGACGGCTCGCTGGTCGTCGACATCGACGAGCGAGCCAGCCCGCTGCCGCGCCGTGTGCGGGGCCGGGTGACCGTGCAGCCGCAGGCGCTGTGCAGCTTCGTCGCCGCGCTCGATGCCGATGGCCGCCACCGCTGGGGGCCGATCGCGCCCTGTTCGCGCGTGAAGGTCGAATTCGGCGCGCCGGGCCTGAGCTGGCAGGGCCATGCCTACCTCGACAGCAACGAAGGCGACGAACCCATCAGCGAACCGTTCACCACCTGGGACTGGATGCGCGCGCCCTTGCCCGACGGCAGCACCGCGGTGGTCTATGACGTGGGCCTGCGGGCCGGCGGCGAGCGCCACATCGCGCGGCGCTTCCATCCGGACGGCCATGTCACGACGCTGGCGTTGCCCGAGCGACACCGCCTGCCCGACACCGGCTGGCGCATCGCGCGCCGCCTGCGCAGCGATCCCGAGCCCGATGGCCGCCTGGCCGCGAGCGTGGAGCGCACGCTCGAGGACACGCCCTTCTACGCACGCTCGCTGGTCCGCACGCGCCTGGCCGGCCACGCCGTCACGGGTGTGCACGAGACGCTGTCGGCCCAGCGATTTGCCGCGCCGTGGGTGCAGGCACTGCTGCCCTTCCGCATGCCGAGGCGCGCATGACGGGCGACCGGTCGTTGACGGGAGTCGACACTGACGCCGAATTGGTGTCAATGCGACTTGACTTGGTAAGATGTAAGTTCACAATGACACCAGCCCACCCCATCCGGGCGGGGCGAACCCAACCCGCGTGCAGGTTTTGCACGAGTTCGTAGTGCTCCCACAGAAGGAGAAAACATGGCAGACGCAACCGGTTCGGACAAGGTCTGGCCGACAGGCCTGACCGAAGAGCAGTCGGAAGAGATCCACAAGCACCTCATCCAGGGCACGCAGATCTTCGGCTTCATCGCCGCTCTCGCGCACCTGTTTGCCTACATCTACTCGCCCTGGCTGAAGTAAGCGAGAAGGAGACACCATGATCTACGGAAAGCTTTGGCTCGTGGTCCGGCCGACGGTGGGCATCCCGCTGTTCCTGGGTGCTGTGGCGGTGGGCTCGTTCAGCGTGCACTACATGCTGGTCACCAACACCACCTGGGTGAAGAAGTTCCTCGACGGCAAGGGCGCTGCCACGGCGATGGCCGACACGCCCACCAGCACGGCCGCCGCCTCACCACCGACGGCCAAGCAATAGAGGCCACGGTGCCCGCTCGGCAGATGCCTCTGCCGACAGGCAACCCGGTGCGGCCGCAGGGCTGCATCGGGTTGCTCCCGATTCCGAACCGCGCAGTACCGGCGCTTCCCGGCGCCTGCCCCGATCCATGAGCCCCTTGAGCCGCCAGATGATGCGCCGATGGGCCGAACTGGGCCCGAAGTTCCTGCCGTTCGCCGACGCGGCGAGCGAGAACCTGCCGTTGTCCCGGCTGCTGCGCCTGGCGTTGTTCCAGGTGAGCGTCGGCATGGCGCTGGCGCTGCTGGTCGGCGCTCTCAACCGTGTCCTCATCGTCGAGCTGGGCGTCAGTGCCGGGCTCGTCGCGCTGATGGTCGCGCTGCCGGTGCTGTATGCGCCGGCCCGCGCCCTCATCGGCTTCAAGTCCGACCACCACCGCAGCGCGCTGGGTTGGAAGCGGGTGCCCTTCATCTGGATGGGCACGATGCTGCAGTTCGGCGGCCTGGCCATGATGCCCTTCGCCTTGCTGGTGCTGGCCGGGCAGGGCGACTCCCATCACTGGCCCGCCTGGCTGGGACCGGCCGGCGCCGCGGCGGCGTTCCTGATGATGGGTGCCGGCGTGCACACGGTGCAGACCGCGGGCCTGGCCCTGGCCACCGACCTGGCGCCCGTGGAGGACCACCCCAAGGTCGTCGGGCTGATGTACGTGATGCTGCTGGTGGGCACCATCATCAGCGCCTTCGCCTTCGGGGCCGTGCTGGCGGACTTCTCGCCGGGCCGGCTGGTGCAGGTGATCCAGGCCTGCGCCGTCATCACGCTCGTGCTCAACGCCATCGCGTTGTGGAAGCAGGAGTCCATCGGCCGCAGCCGGCTGCGCGACGATGCCCCCGAACCCGACTTCCGCGAGGCCTGGCAGGCCTACGCCGCGCTTGACGGTACGCGCCGGCGTCTGCTGGCCATCGGCCTGGGCACGATGGGCTTCGCGATGCAGGACGTGCTGCTCGAGCCTTATGGCGGCCAGGTGCTGGGCATGAGCGTCGGCCAGACCACCTGGCTCACCGCCGCCTTCGCCAGCGGCGGACTCGTGGGCTTCACGCTGGCGTCCCGGCTGCTGTCGCAAGGCTGGCCATCGGCGCTGGGCGGCCGCGGCCGGGCCCAGGATCCGGCCCTGCTGGCCATGACGGGCGCGGGCCTCGGCGTGCCAGCCTTCGGCGCGGTGCTGGTGGCGGCGCTGACGCACTCGGTAGCGCTGTTCGTCGCCGGCGTGCTGCTCATCGGCTTTGGCGGCGGCCTGTTCGGCCACGGAACGCTGACCGTGACCATGAACCGCGCTCCGCGCGAGCACGCCGGCCTGGCGCTGGGCGTCTGGGGGGCGGTGCAGGCCACGGCCGCCGGCGTGGCGGTGGCCCTGGGCGGCCTGCTGCGTGACGCCGTCGTCGCCTGGGGACCCGGGGTCATTCCCGGCATGGCCTGGCGGGGCGCCGCAACCGGCTATGCTTTTGTGTACGCGATCGAGATCGTGCTGTTGATCGCCACCGCCTGGGTGATGAGGCCGCTTGCCGGCGTCGAATCCCCGGCTTTCGGTGGACCCGCCTTCGCGCGGGGCCCCTCCTCTCCAACGACCCCACTGCCGGAGCCCCCGAGATGAAAGTGCATCACATCCTGTTCATTGCCTGGTTCATCGTCTTCCTGTTCTGGATCGCCGGGCAGTTCAAGAAGGCCAACCGCAAGTACGACCAGCAGCGCAAGTCGGGCGACTGATCCCGTTTCCTCGCCAAGCAGAAGGGGCCACGACACCGTCGTGGCCCCTTTTGCATGTGATGCCCGCCGCAGCGGGCGGCCCTTCAGTGACGGTGGCCGCGACGCGCCAGCCGCGTCAGCACCCAGTCGGCCAGCAAGGTGCAGAACAGCGCGCCGTTCAGGCCCGCGACCGCACCCATGAGGGCACCGCCACCGGCGTTGCGCACGAAGACGAAGCCCAGCAGGAAGCCCGCTGCCGCCGAGGCCAGATGCACCAGCAAGGCGACCCCGATCAGCAGCGTGGGGTGGGAGGCGCCGTGGCGCGAGGCGGTCGTGTTCATCGCGGACTCTCCTGTCAGGCCATCTCGCGCTGGCGTTGCTGGCGTTCGAGCAACTCCAGCACACGCAGGGTGCGCTGGTAGAAGGTGCGCTGGGGCAGTCGCTCGTCGGCGGCGGCATCGACCAGGAACCGCACCGCCGCCAGCGGTGGCAGGGCGCCGCCGGCGGTGAGCGGGTGGCCCGGTGGCACCACCGTGGACAACAGCGAGCGCACGACCAGGCCCAGCTGGCGCCGGCGCGGCACGACCGTGCGGTGGTTGACCGAATCCAGCCCGGCCCGCTGCAGCGCCTGGCCGATCTCGCCGTACACCAGGCGCGCGGCCTGGATGCCCGGGCGGCAGTCGCGCGGCAGCGCCGGCACGCCGCATTCGGCGCGGGCGTACAGGCGCTCGGCCTCGTCGATGAGGCGCTGCACGACCGTGCCCAGCCGGGCATCGAACACCGGGCGGGCGCGCCAGGCTTCGGGGTCCAGGCCGGCCTCGCGCATCCACTGGGCCGGCAGGTACAGGCGCCCCATCGCGGCATCCTCACCGACGTCGCGTGCGATGTTGGTCAGCTGCATGGCCACGCCCAGTTCGCAGGCGCGGGCCAGGGCCTGCGGCCCGCGGGTTTCCATCACCAGCGCCATCATCGCGCCCACGGTGCCGGCCACGCGAGCGCCGTAGGCGTGCAGGTCCTCGATGGTCTCGTAGTGGCGGCCGGTCACGTCCCACTCGAAGCCCTCGATCAGCGCATCGAGCAGCAGGCGCGGGATCTGGTGGCGCTCGACCACGCAGGTGAGCGCGCGGTCGGCCAGCTCAGGGCCCGGGCGGCCCGCGTACACGGCATCGAGCCGCTGCCGCAGCTGCTGAACGGCGATGGCCGGCTCCGCGCTGCCGTCGATGGCGTCGTCGGCCACGCGGCAGAAGGCGTACAGGCCGGTGGCGGGTGCGCGCACGCGCGGCGGCAGCAGCAGCGAGGCGGTGAAGAACGACTTCGAGCCGCCGCGCATCAGCGTGCGGCAGGCTTCGAGATCGGCGTCGTGGGACTCGAGGGCAGCGATCATCGGGCGAGCACCTTCGCGCTGGGCAGGGCACGGGCCGGGGCGGGTTCGGTCGCCGGCACGCGGGGCAGGGGGGGAAGCACGGTTTCCAGGGCCTGTGCCGACATCAGCACGCCCGGCACGCCGGCGCCCGGGTGCGTGCCGGCGCCGACGAGGAACAGGCCCGGCAGGTCCTCGCTGCGGTTGTGCGGACGGAACCACGCGCTCTGCAGCAGCCGCGGCTCCATGCCGAAGGCCGCGCCCTTGTACGAGAGCAGGTCGTCGTGGAACTGCTGCGGCGTCGTCACCCGCGAGGTGACGATGTGCTGGCCCAGGCCCGGCAGCACGGTCTCCTCAAGCCGGCGCTGCACGCGCTGGCGGTAGGTCTCGGCTTCGGTGGCCCAGTTGACGCCGCTGTCCAGGTGCGGCACCGGCGACAGCGCGTAGAAGCAGTCGTGGCCCGCAGGCGCGACGCTGGGATCGCTGGCGCTGGGCCGGTGCAGGTAGAGGCTGAAGTCCTCGGTGAGCTTGTGCTTGAGGAAGATGTCGGTCAGCAGGCCCTCGTAGCGCGGGCCCAGCACCATCTGGTGGTGCGGCACGTCGTGGTACTGGCGGTTGGTGCCGAAGTACCAGACGAAGAGGCTCATTGAATACTTGGCGCGCGCGAGCTTGCGATCGGTCCAGGTGCGGCGCGGCGCGTCGGGCACGAGGTGCTTGTAGGTCCAGGCGGCATCGGCGTTGCTCACCACGATGTCGGCGGCGATGCGCTCGCCGCTGCGCAGCTCCACGCCCGCGGCGCGGCCGTCCTCGACGAGGATGCGCTTGACGTCGGCCTCGCAGCGCACCGGCACGCCGCGGTCACCGAGCAGGTTCACCATCGCGCGGACCAGGGCGCCGGTGCCGCCCATGGCCCAGTGCACGCCGAACCGGCGCTCCAGCGTGTGGATCAGCGCGTAGCTGCTCGTCACCTTCAGCGGGTTGCCGCCGAGCAGCAGCGGATGGAAGCTGAACACGACGCGCAGGTACGGGTTCTTCAGGTGCCGGCACACCATCTGCCAGATGGTCTGCCAGCCCTTCATGCGCACCATGTTCGGGATGGCCACCAGCAGCTGCGTGAGGCTGTCGAAGGCCACGGGCCCGAGCTTCTCGAAGCCCTCGCGGTAGCAGACGTCGGCCTCGCGGGCCAGGGCGTCGAAGCCGGGCAGGTCGGCCGGGTCGAAGCGCGCCACCTCGGCGCGCATGGCGGCGTTGTCGCCGCTGTAGTCGAACCAGCGGCCATCATCGAAGCGCACGCGGTAGTACGGGTTCAGCGCCTTCAGCGTGACGTCGTCCGACAGCTTGCGGCCGGCCAGCTGCCACAGCTCCTCGAACAGGTGCGGCACGGTGATGATGGTCGGGCCGGCGTCGAAGCGGAAGCCGTCCTGCTCGTGCACGCGAGCGCGCCCGCCCGGCTGCGACAGGCGCTCCAGCACCTGCACGCGCCAGCCGCGACAGCTCAGGCGGATGGCCGCGGCCAGGCCGCCGAAGCCGCTGCCGATGACGAGTGCCGTGCCGGCGGGGCTGTTGTTCATGAGCGTGCCTCCACGGGCCGGCGCAGGGCCCAGCGCCACAACGCCGAGGGCTCCAGCGGCAGCACCATCATCAGGTGTTCGACGAGGGCCAGCGTCAGCAGCGAGGCCAGCAGCAGGTGCGCGGCCTGCACGCCGCCGCTCGTGGCCTGGGCGCCGACGATCAGCCAGCCGGTGACGACGCCACCGCCCAGCAGCGACCAGGGCATCAGCGCATTGAACGGGCGCTGGCGGAAGTAGCTGCCCAGGTAGTGCAGCCGAGGCGGCAGGAAGTCGAGCGCCAGGTTGCGCACACCGAGGTACAGGTTGAGCTTGGCCGACACGCGCAT
>JAIXTY010000341.1 GCA_027483705.1 Rubrivivax sp. | reverse complement strand
GGTGGGCATCGACATGATCGCCGGGCCCAGCGAGATCCTCGTGCTGGCCGACGGCAGCACGCCGGCCGACTGGGTGGCCATGGATCTCTTCAGCCAGGCCGAGCACGACGAGCTGGCGCAGAGCATCCTGCTGTGCCCCGACGCGGCCTACATCGCGGCCGTGCACGAGGCCATCGAGCGCCTGCTGCCGGCGATGCCACGCGCCGCCGTCATCCGCGCCAGCCTGGAAGGCCGCGGCGCGCTGATTCACACGCGCAGCCTGGAAGAGGCCTGTGCCATCAGCAACCGCATCGCGCCCGAGCACCTGGAGGTGTCGAGTGCCGAGCCGCAGCGCTGGGAGCCGCTGCTCAGGCACGCCGGCGCCATCTTCCTGGGCGCCTTCACGAGCGAGAGCCTGGGCGACTACTGTGCCGGCCCCAACCACGTGCTGCCCACCAGCGGCACGGCGCGCTTCTCGTCGCCGCTGGGTGTGTACGACTTCGTCAAGCGAAGCAGCCTCATCGAGGTCAGCGAGGCTGGCGCTCAGGTGCTGGGCCCCATTGCTGCGGAGCTGGCCTATGGCGAAGGGTTGCAGGCGCATGCCCGCGCGGCAGAGCTGCGCCTGCGTGAGGGCGCGGTCGCGTCGCTTGCACCGGTGGCATTCAGCGTGCGCCCGGTGGACCGCAGCAACGCCGAAGCGGTGATGAAGCTGCAGGTGGCCGCCGGGCAGCGCGCCTTCGTGTCGCCGGTGGAGCGCTCGCTGGCTCAGGTGGCTTACGAGCCCCGCGGCCGGGCGCTGGCGATGTTCGACGGCGACACGCCGGTGGGCATGATGCTGCTGTACGACGTGCGCAGGGACGACGAGGAGCCCGCCAACCAGCTCTACGTGTGGCGGCTGCTGGTGGACGCGCGCTTCCAGAAGCGCGGCTACGGCCGGCTGGCGATGCAATGGGTGCTGGACGAAGCGCGCCGCGAGGGCTACGCCGAGGTGGGCCTGAGCCACGTCGACAAGCCCGGCCACGCCGGCGCCTTCTACGAGAAGCTGGGCTTCGCCTACACCGGCGAAGTCGATGGTGTCGAGCTGAAGATGCTGCTCAAGCTGGAGGGCGTGTGATGACGACGCTTGCGCAACGCATCGCCGCCACGCTGCGCGCCGACGTGGCCGGCATGCACGCCTACGCCATCCAGCCCAGCGACGGCCTCATCAAGCTGGACGCGATGGAGAACCCGTTCATCTTGCCGCCCGGGCTGCAGGCCGAGCTGGGCGCGCGCCTGGGCCGCGCCGCCATCAACCGCTACCCGCAGGCCAGCGTGCAGGCGCTGGCGCAGGAGCTGACGGCGTATGTCGGCATGCCCGACGGCTGCCGGCTGATGCTGGGCAACGGCTCCGACGAGCTGATCGACCTGCTCTCGGTGGCCTGCGACAAGCCCGGCGCGACGATCCTGGCCCCGGTGCCGGGCTTCGTGATGTACGCCATGTCGGCGCAGCTGCGCGGCCTGCAGTTCGTGGGCGTGCCGCTGACGGCCGACTTCGAGCTCGACGAGGCGGCGATGCTGGCGGCCATCGATCAGCATCGTCCGGCCATCACCTACATCGCCTACCCCAACAACCCGACGGCCAACCTGTGGGACGACGCCGTCATCGACCGCCTCGTCGCTGCGGTGGCTGCGCAGCAGGGCCTGGTGGTGTTCGACGAGGCCTACCAGCCCTTCGCGGCGAAGAGCCGCCTCGCCAGCCTGGCGCAGCACGACCACGTGCTGGTGCTGCGCACGCTGTCGAAGTTCGGCCTTGCGGGCGTGCGGCTCGGCTACCTGTGCGGCCGCACCGAGCTCATCGACCAGATCGACAAGGTGCGCCCGCCCTACAACGTGAGCGTGCTCAACGCCGAGTGCGCGCGCTTCGCGCTCGAACACGCCGATGAATACACCCGGCAGGCGGCGCTGATCAAGGCCGAGCGCGCGCGGCTGCAGGCCGCGCTGGCCGCCGTGCCGGGGCTGCGCGCGTACCCGAGCGAAGCCAACATGGTGCTCGTGCGCGTGCCCGACTCGGCACGCACCTTTGCGGGGATGAAGGCCCGCGGCGTGCTCGTGAAGCACGTCGCCGCGCTGCACCCGCTGCTGGCCAACTGCCTGCGCCTCACCGTGGGCACGCCCGACGAGAACAACGCCATGATCCGAGCCCTGAAGGAATCGCTTTGAGCACCCCACGCACCGCCGACATCCGCCGCGATACCAAGGAAACGAAGATCCGCGTCGCGCTCGACCTCGACGGCACGGGGCAGGCGCAGCTCGCCACCGGCATCGGCTTCTTCGACCACATGCTCGACCAGATCGCCCGCCACGGGCTGATCGACCTGACGATCGAGGCCGAGGGCGACCTGCACATCGACGGTCACCACACGGTGGAGGACGTGGGCATCACGCTCGGCATGGCGGTGGCGCAGGCGGTCGGCAGCAAGGCCGGCATCACGCGCTATGGCCACAGCTACGTGCCGCTGGACGAGGCGCTCAGCCGCGTCGTCATCGATTTCTCCGGCCGCCCCGGGCTGCACATGCACGTGCCGTTCAAGAGCGGCATGATCGGCGGCTTCGACACGCAGCTGGCCTACGAGTTCTTCCAGGGCTTCGCGAACCACGCGCTCGTCACGCTGCACATCGACAACCTCAAGGGCGAGAACGCCCACCACCAGTGCGAAACCGTGTTCAAGGCCTTTGCGCGCGCGCTGCGCATGGCGCTGACGCCCGATCCGCGCAGTGCCGGCGTCATCCCGTCGACCAAGGGCTCCCTCTGACCCCATGAGCCGAACCGTCGCCGTCGTCGACTACGGCATGGGCAACCTGCGCTCGGTGTCGCAGGCGGTGCTGCATGCCGCCGCGGGGCAGGGCGTCGAGGTCGTCATCACGCAGCACCCCGAGCAGGTTCGCGCCGCCGAGCGCGTGGTGCTGCCGGGTCAGGGTGCCATGCGCGATTGCATGCGCGAGCTCGCCGACTCGGGCCTGCGCGAGGCCGTGCTGGAGGCCGCGGCCACCAAGCCGCTGATGGGCGTGTGCGTGGGCCTGCAGATGCTGCTCGACCACAGCGAGGAGCAGGACACGCCCGGCCTGGGCCTGATCCCCGGCCGCGTGAAGCGCTTCCGGCTGGAGGGCCGCCTGCAGCCCGACGGCAGCCGCTACAAGGTGCCGCAGATGGGCTGGAACCGCGTTCTGCAGCGGCCCCATGCGCTGTGGCAGGGCGTGCCCGACGGCAGCTGGTTCTACTTCGTGCACAGCTACTACACGGCGCCCGACCAGGCGGCGCACGTCGCGGGCGAATCCGACTACGGCGACCGCTTTACCTGTGCCGTGGCGCGGGATAACATTTTTGCCACCCAGTTCCACCCCGAGAAGAGCGCCAGCCAGGGCCTGGCCCTGTACCGCAACTTCCTCCACTGGCAGCCCTGACGACCCCGACGCTCCGTCATCGTCCCCGCACCGGGCGCCGCCCAACCCCCCACCACGCTCATCACGAGCCATGCTGCTGATCCCGGCCATCGACCTCAAGGACGGCAAGTGCGTCCGCCTGCAACAGGGCGACATGAACGCCTCCACCACGTTCGGCGAAGACCCCGCGGCCATGGCGCGGCGCTGGCTGGAGGCCGGCGCGCGGCGCCTGCACCTGGTGGACCTGAACGGCGCCTTCGCCGGCAAGCCGGTGAACGAGGGCGCCGTGAAGGCCATCCTGCGCGCCGTGGGCGACGAGATCCCGGTGCAGCTGGGTGGCGGCATCCGCGACCTCGACACCATCGAGCGGCTGCTCGACGACGGCCTGAGCTACGTGATCATCGGCACCGCCGCCGTCAAGAGCCCGGGCTTCCTGAAGGACGCCTGCAGCGCCTTTGGCGGCCACATCATCGTCGGCCTCGACGCGAAGGACGGCAAGGTGGCCACCGACGGCTGGAGCAAGCTCACCGGCCACGAGGTCATCGATCTGGCCAAGAAGTTCGAGGACTACGGCGTCGAGGGCGTGATCTACACCGACATCGGCCGCGACGGCATGCTGACCGGCATCAACATCGAGGCCACCGTCAAGCTGGCCCAGGCGCTGACCATCCCCGTCATCGCGTCG
>JAIXTY010000265.1 GCA_027483705.1 Rubrivivax sp. | reverse complement strand
ATGGCCAGCGCCGGCAGCGCCAGCAGCAGGTTGAGTGTGGTCTCGAGCATCCAGGGTCCGGGTGGTGCGGCGCGCGGCCGCGCACAATCCGGCGCCGAGGCTAACGAACCCCCGAGGAGACGACATGACCCTGCGCAAACGCGCCCGCCCGCATCGCCGACAACTGCTCGCCGTCGCGCTGCTCGCGCCCACGCTGGGGCTGCTGGGCCTGTCGGCCGCCGCCCAGACGGCGTGGCCGACGCAGCCGGTGAAGATCCTCGTCGGCTTCCCGGGCGGCAGCACGCCCGACATCTCGGCCCGTGCCCTGGCCGATGCGCTGGCCAAGGCCTGGGGGCAGACGGTGGTGGTGGAGAACCGCCCAGGTGCCAGCGGCAACCTGGCCGCCGACGCCGTCGCCAAGGCCACCGACGGGCACACGCTGGGCGTCGTCATCAACGGCAACCTGACGACCGCGAAGCAGCTCAACGCCAAGCTGCCGTTCGACCCGGCCAGGGACTTCGCCGTCGTCTCGCTGCTGGCCACCGCCCCGCTGGTGCTGGTGACGCCGGCCGAGCAGCCGCAAGGCGCCGCCTGGCTCGCCGCCGCCAAGGCCGCCGGCGAGAAGTGGAGCTATGGCTCGGTGGGCATCGGCTCGGTGGGGCACCTGGGCGGTGAACTCGTCAACGGCGCCATCGGTGCCAATGCCGTGCACGTGCCCTACAACGGCAACCCCGCGGTTCTGACGGCGCTGCTGGGCGGGCAGATCCAGATGGCGCTGGTGCCGCCCGGCCAGGCGCTGCCGCAGGTGAAGGCCGGCAAGCTGCACGCCATCGGCGTGACAGGACCGAAGAGCGAACAGGCCCCCGGCGTGCCGCCACTGGCCGAGCTGGGCGTGAGGATGCCGCCGCTGGAAGTGTGGAACGCGCTCGTGGCCCCGGCCGCGATGCCGCGCGCCGCGCTGGAGCGCCTGGCGCGCGACGTGCCCGCGGTGATGAAGGAGCCCGAGACGCGCCAGCGCTTCGTGGCTGGCGGCTGGGAGCCCGTGGGCAGCGACGCGGCCGCGGCGCAGGCGCGTGTGCAGGCCGAGGCGCGCACGCTGGGCGAGATCATCACGCGGCGCGGCATCAAGCTCGAGTAGCCCCGGCCCGGCCCCACCGGCTGGCGCGTTCGTTCAAGACACGCGCGCGCTGCAAGGGCATCGTGGCGCCTCCTGTTCACGGCCCCGGAGGCGCCATGCAACTCTTCGTCAACGGCCGCACGATGCCGCTCCCGCCGCAGTGGCAGCACGACACGCTGCTCGACGCCCTGCGCGACGGCCTCGGTCTCGTCGGCACCAAGTTCGGCTGCGGCGCCGGCCTGTGCGGCGCCTGCACCGTGCGCCTCGATGGCGAGCCGGTGCGCAGCTGCCAGCTGCGCGTGGCGGATGTGACCGGCCGCCGCATCGACACCATCGAGTGCCTGGCCGGGCCCGACGGCCGCCTGCACCCGGTGCAGCAGGCCTGGCTCGACGAGGCCGTGCCGCAGTGCGGCTTCTGCCAGGCCGGGCAGATCGTGGCCTGCGTGGCGTTGCTCGAACGCGTGCCGAAGCCGACGCCGGCCGACGTGGACGCGGCGCTCGCCGGCCACTTGTGCCGCTGCGGCACGCAGCACCGCGCGCGCCGGGCCGTGCTGCGAGCGGCCGCGTTGCGCACCGAGGGCGGCACATGAGCGTCACAGAGACGGCGCCGGTGCTTTCGCGTCGCGCCTGGCTGGCAGCGAGCGGTGCCACGCTGACGGTGATGTTCAGTGGCTGCGCGCTGCCCGTCATCCCCAAGCGCCCGGCGCCGACGACCGAGGGCGCCGCCGGCTGGATCCGCCACGATGGCGACGGCCGCTTCACGTTGTGGCTGCCCCGCGCCGAGATGGGCCAGCAGGTCACGGCCTCGCTGCGCCAGATCGCCTGCGAGGAGCTGGGGGTCGAGTGGGACGCTGTCACGCCGCGGCGGCCGTCCACGCTGGAGGGCCCTCGCGTGCGCGCCACCGTGGGCAGCGAGTCGATCCAGGCCTTTGCGCTGCCGCTGGCACGCGCCTGTGCCACGTTGCGCGAGGCCTGGCGCGCCGGGCGGCGCGGCCAGCTGCAGGCCGTCGAGTGGCCCGAGGCCGAGCTGCGTGCCTTCCGCCGCGGCGGCCGCCATGTCGGCGCGCGCGTGCCGCTGGCCGAAGGCCGCGAAATCGTGACCGGCGCGCCGCTCTACGCCGCCGACCAGCGCCCCGACGGCCTGCTGCACGGCCGCGTGCTGCGTGCACCGGTGGCGCCCGACTGGCCGACGCGGCTGCTCGGCGTGGACGAGGCCGCGGCGCGTGCCGTGCCCGGCTTCGTGGCGCTGGTGCGCGACGACCGGCTGCGCCACTTCGGGGCCGACGCCATCGGCCTGGTCTGCCGCACGCCTGCGGCGCTGGAGCGCGCCGCGGCCGCGTTGGCGCCGCAATGGCAGGTCGACGCCGATCCGGCCCACCCGGCGCACGCAGCGCTGGCCGCGCCGCTGGACATCGACCGCCGCCTCGCCGCCGGCCGCCGGCCCGCGCACACGGTGCACGACGACCGCATCGACAGCGAAGCGCCGTGGGACGTGGACCTGCGCATCGACATCGACGCCGCGCCGCACCACGCCATCGAGCCGCGTGCGGCCGTCGCGGTCTTTGGCGGCGGCGGCCTCACCGTGTGGGCCGGCACGCAGGACGCGTTCTACGTGGCCGACGTGCTGGCCAAACGGCTGGCGCTCGATGCCGAGCGCGTGCGTGTGCAGCCCTGCCGCATCGGCGGAGCCTTCGGCGGCCGCACGATCGCCACCGTCGAGCTCGAGGCCGCGCTGCTGGCCCGCGCCGTGGACGCGCCGGTGAAGGTGCAATGGACCCGCGCGATGGAACTGCAGCAGGCCTTCCACCGCCCGCCGGCCAGCCACCGCCTGCGCGCGCGGCTGGCCCCCGACGGCAGCCTGCGCGACTGGTGGCATGGGCAGGCCAGCGGCCACGTGCTCTTCACCAGCGCCGCGATGCCGCCGTGGCTGCAGACGCTGGCCAGCGTGGTGGGCGACGGCGGCGTGGCGCGGGGCATGGCCTTGCCCTACCGCGCCGGGCGGCGCTTTGCCGGCTTCGACCACGAACGCCTGCCGGTGCCGAGCGGCCCGTGGCGAGGTCTGGGTGCCGGGCCCAACGGCCTGGCGATGGAGTCCGCGATCGACCTGTGCGCCCGGCGCGCCGGGGCTGATCCGCTGGACTGGCGGCGCCGCCACGCCAGCGAGCCGCGGCTGGTGCGCGTGCTCGATGCCGTGGCCCGGGCGTCGGCCTGGCAGGCGGCGGCGCCGTCGCGTGGCGCCAGCCCGCGGCGCGGCCGTGGCGTGGCCTGCGGCACCTACAAGGAGCGCGCGCACACGGCCGTGGTGGCCGAGGTGGCCGTGGCCGACGACGGCGCTGTGCGTGTGACGCGGCTCGTGTGTGCGCTCGACGCCGGCTTCCTGGTGAACCCCGATGCCGTGCTCGCGCAGTGCGAGGGCAATCTCGTCTGGGGCCTGTCGATGGTGCTGCACGACCGGCTGCCGTATGCCGAAGGCCGCGTCACGGCGCGCAACTTCGCCGAGGCGCCGCTGCCGCGCATCGGCGAGCTGCCGCCGCTGGAGGTGGTGCTGGTGGACGAGGGCGATGCGCCCGGCGGCGCTGGCGAGACGGCCATCGTGGCGGCGGCCGCGGCCATCGCCAACGCGCTGGCCGATGCCACCGGCGTACGCGCGACCCGATTCCCCGTCGACCCGGCGGCGTTCGCCCGCTGAAAGCCTGAACGGCCGCGGCGATGATCGGCCCATGAACGACTTCGCGAGCGCCGCGATGCTGCGTGTGCTGGCCGCCGGCCTGGCGGCGCTGGGCCTGCCGCGTCCTGCGGTGCCGCCTGTCGGCGCGGGGGCGCGTGTGGCGCTGGCCGACAAGCGCGCGCTGGTGGCGCAAGCCGCGGCGCAGGCCGGCTGGTCGGGCCTCGTGCGCCTCGGGCAGGGCCTGCACACGATGCCCGGCGATCCGCTGCACCGCGCCTTGGCCACCGCGCCCACGCCGGCGGCGCTGCTGCAGCGCTGGTTGCGGCTGGAGCGCTACGTGCACTCGCGCCACCGGTGCGTGCTGCGCGCGCTGGAAGTCGACGGCGCGATGCTGGAGCACCAGTCGCAGAAGGCCGGCGCGCCGCCGCTGCCCGCCGAGGACCTGGTGGTGCTGGGCGTGCTGGTGGCGCTGCTGCAGTCGGCTGGCGTGGCGCAGGTCCAGGCGCTGGCCGGTGGCGCCGCGGCGTGGCCTCAGCCGGACGAGGCGGCGCTGCAGGCGGCGGCCGCGGCGGGCTGCACGGCGGTGTGGACCTTGCGCTGGCAGCCGGCGACCGCACCCGCGCCGCCCCGCGGCCCGCAGCCGGACCCGATCGACGACTGGCCGGCCGACTGGCCCGGCGTGGCCCGCGCCGCCGCCGCGTCGCTGGCCGCCGACCCCATGCAGCCGGGCACGCTGCACGACCTGGCGCGGCACGCGGGCATGGCACCCCGCAGCTACCAGCGGGCGCTGGCCGCGGCGGGCCTGAGCCACCGCGAGCTGGTGGCCGAGGCGCGCTGCCGCCGGGCCGCCGCCTGGCTGGTGGGCGGCGGTATGGCGCTGGCCGAGATCGGCTTCCTCTGCGGCTGGGCCGACCAGGCCCACTTCACGCGGCAGTTCGCGCGACGCGTCGGCCTGACGCCCGGGCAGTACCGCGAGGCCTTCGCGGCCTGACACGGCGCGGCGGCAAGCCCCCGGGCCGCACCGGCTTCCCGCACCGCCGGCAGCCGCGTATCGTGGCCGCATGAGCCTGGCACCCATCGACTTCTGGTTCGACTTCTCGTCGCCCTACTCGTACATCGCGTCTTCGTGGATTGATGCGCTCGCCGCGAGCCACGGCCGCACGGTGCGCCGCCACGCCATCCTGCTGGGCGCCACCTTTCAGGCGGCGGAGCTGAAGTCGCCAGTGTCCTATCCGCTCAAGCGCGAGTACTCGCTGCACGACTTCGCGCGCTCGGCGCGCTTCCATGGCCTGCCGTACACGCCGCCGCCGGTGTTTCCGATCCCGTCACAGAACGCGGCGCGCGTGTTCTGGTGGCTGGCCGCCACGCAGGGTGGCAGCGAAACCGGTTCGGGCGCGGCGCGTTGGGCGCACGAGGGCCTGCGGGCCGTGTTCACGCGCGGCCTGGCGCTGCACGAGCCGGCGGTGCTGAAGGCCTTTGCCGCCGAGCAGGGCCTGGACGCCGACGCCGCCGAGACCGTCTGGAACGACCCGGTCTGGAAGGCGCGGCTGAAGCAGGCCAACGACGAGGCCGTGGCGTCCGGCGTGTTTGGCGCGCCGTTCTTCCGCATCGACGGCGAGCCCTTCTGGGGCAACGACCGCCGGCCGCAGATGGAGCGCTGGCTGACCGAGGGACCGTTCTGATGCCGGCGCCGGCAGGGCGCTGTGTACCATTCGCCCGATTGACGTTGACGTAAACGTCAACCGAACGAACCCCATCCGCCGCCGCCGCCCGCCACCGGCGGCCCGAGGAGACCCGATGCCGGTGCTGACCAGCCAGCTCAACCCCCGTTCCGACGCCTTCAAGGCCAGCGTGGCCTGGATGCGCGGCCTCGTCGACGACCTGAACCGGCAGCTTGCACGCGTGGCCGAAGGCGGCGGCGCCGCGGCGCGCGCCAAGCACGTGGCGCGCGGCAAGCTGCTGCCGCGTGACCGCGTGGAGGGCCTGCTCGACCCCGACACGCCGTTCCTCGAGCTCGCGCCGCTGGCCGCGCACGGCCTGTACGACGGCGCCGCGCCGGGGGCGGGCGTGATCGCCGGCATCGGCCGCGTCAGCGGCGTGGAGTGCGTGATCGTCTGCAACGACGCCACCGTCAAGGGCGGCACCTACTACCCCGTCACGGTGAAGAAGCACCTGCGCGCGCAGGAGGTGGCGCAGCAGAACCGCCTGCCCTGCATCTACCTCGTCGACAGTGGCGGCGCCAACCTGCCCAACCAGGACGAGGTCTTCCCCGACCGCGACCACTTCGGCCGCATCTTCTTCAACCAGGCCAACATGAGCGGCCAGGGCATCCCGCAGATTGCCGTGGTGATGGGCAGCT
>JAIXTY010000317.1 GCA_027483705.1 Rubrivivax sp. | reverse complement strand
GACGCCTGGAGCAACCCTTAAGGGAAAACGAGGCCCCCTTCCAAGCTCGGGGGTTGCGCTCACGGCTGTTCTGGCGGGTGGTGCGCAGACTGCAGTTTTGGTGAGGCCTAACGTTCGAGCTAAGCTGCCCGTGGAGGCAGGCGGCGTAAGGCTGGTACGCGATGATGCACCATGTGCCGCGAACCAGCCTTACGCCGCCTGCCGTAGCGGGTCAGCTTGAGCGAGGGGTTAGGCGGCACTCGCAGGCTCAACGTGAAGAGTGCCCTCCCGCAAAGAGACCCGCACCCCAGACTCCCCGGGCCTTGGCACCAATGCAAGCCAGACAAGGACTCCGTCGTAAAGCCCGATGTCGGTGGTGTCGCTACCCAAATGCGCGAAGTCGTAGATGCGGGCGCGCCAAGTATGAGGACGTTCGACATTCCAGAGCGCTTGACCATCCGCGGACCGAAAAACCTCTCCCACTGGGCCCTGACGGTGAATCATCACTCCAGGCTTCTCCAACTTCGCGGTAGCTGCGTGTTGCTCCAGCGCGTGCTTTGCCTCCGGCGTGAAGGTGATAGAGAAACAAGCGGGTGCTGGCTGTGGGTTGCTCATGGTTCAAGTGCGGCGATGCTGCCCTGTGCCGCCTAACGTTCGAGCTGAGCCGCCCGCGTAGGCAGGTACTGTAAGCCCGGACTGAGACGATAGTACGACTGGCTCAGGCCGGGCTTACAGTGCCTGCCGTAGCGGGTCGGCTCGAGCGAGGGGTTAGGCCTCATTCGCTGTTGGGCAGCGCCAGACTCTGTTCGAGAACGACCACCGGAATCACTCGGTCTAGCCAGTAGTCCGCGTCAAGCTTCTTGTTTCCTTTCAGGCTGTCATCAAGTAGAAACGACTGCAGAACGTCTCGAAGGCATGCTTTGGCGAGGCTTGCATGCTCATGAATCGTCGCGGCGTCTGCAGATTGCAGATTCAGCCCCCCGTGAACGACCCGATTCCTAGTCTTCTGTAGGAGCCGAACTCTCTCGTATCTTTCACGCCGATGCTCTGGAGGGGCCAAGAATGCATAGTTGAGAGCAACTCGAAAGGCAAGTTCCGAGGAGTCCATGGGATTCAGAACCACTTCAAGGCCTATGACGGCATCCAGAAGTGCGTCAACCGGAGAGAGCCGATTCTCGGAGTCAACGAGCCTGTCGGCAGCAATGCGCAGTTCTTGCCGCGTTGCGTTTAGGAGTGCGCGTTCTAATTCAAGGAATTGTGCTACCTCGCAGGCCAAGAGTTCGAGCGAGGCGAATGCGGGTCGGTTAAGCGGCCAGCTTGAGCTACCGCCGAGAAATGGCAACAGCTTAGGTACGAACTCGGTTTGCGTGAGGAAGACTCCGGCACGACCTGGCTTCAATACGTGCAGAGCGCGAAGAATGTTGGTTGTTCTATTCGTTGCTTCTTGAATGACATCAGAAACTACCAGAGTCTGGGGGTGTGTGGGTTCCAGAGTGAACCCGCATGGGCTCTGAAAGTCGATGCAGCATGAGACGGAGTGGGATAGCAGGTCATGTGGCTGGCCAAAAGTAATGTCTTGCGCCCCAAGCTCGATGACTTCACTTTCGGATAGCGGACGAAGGGTAACGCCTAGATCAACTTGGATCGGGATGTCTATTCCTACGAGCTTTACGCCAGCTAGAGAAGTCATCGCACGATGAGTAAGAGTCTTCTCGTCAAGCAGCCTAGCCAGATTCGCCAATAGAACATCAACAGCCTTCGGCAGCGATATCTGTGCTGTCGGGTCTAAGTCTAGCGCTGAGCACCAAGTGATTACGAGCGCATTGCAGTCCTCTAGGCTCATGGCTCGACCTGGAAGAACAAGATGGTAGGAAAGTTCGGGCTGGGAGTTCGTGATGACCGTCTTGAGCTCGGCGACTACAGGTGAAGTCTCAAGCGCACGGATGAAAGCAATCCAAGTTGACGAGCCTCTATATGCCTCAATCGAGATTGAATGCGCTCCAGGACCTGTCGGTCTGAGAACACGCCGGTAGTCACGGGGTGCAATGGACGCGTGTACTGGATACAGCTCTAGTAGAGCGTTCCGGGCGGCAGTTGTGAACTGGTCGGACAGTGGCACGATGTTGTGGTCCGGTGAGGTGAGGCGTCCCGGTATGAGGCCTAACGTTCGAGGTAACGCCGACCGCAGAGGCGGGACGGCTTGCCCGCGCGGCGCATCATGGACCAGGGGCGCCGCGCGGGCAAGACGGCCTGCCGTAGCGGGTCGGCGTTGAGCGAGGGGTTAGGCCGCACTGTTGAGCGTAGCCTGGGCGCGACGACCTCTGAGGAATTCGTTCGCGTGTTCAGCTCGCCTACCCAACGCGGAGAAGATGGCGCAGTTGCCGGGGCGTGTGACGCGTTCCGCGCGCAGCGCGGCTCCATGAACTGACCAACCCGAGCTCTTGCGAAGTGCAGCGGTGCTTGTTTGCTCAAGGCGGAGCGCAAAGGCGTCGTGATGAACGCAGCAGCCATGGCGTGGTTCTGAACCGGGCGCTTGGCGCCAGCGCCGCGCCATGCGCGGCCAACGCAAAGTGCTTCCCGAAGCGCGAGGTAGGTCGACCGCTGACGCACGCCGAAGGTGCTTGCAGAAGCAGAAGCGGTAGGCATTCTGAGGCGTGCGCTTGTGCGGCCTAACGTTCGAGCTAAGCTGCCCGCGGAGGCGCGCAGCGTAAGCCTGGTACGCGATGATGCCTCAAAGGCCGCGGACCAGGCTTACGCTGCGTGCCGTAGCGGGTCAGCTTGAGCGAGGGGTTAGGCCGCACTGTAGCCGGAGCGAGCGCGGGTTGGACGGGCGGAATGACAAAGCTGCCACGCGTGCCTGCGGCGTTGGGTATGTCCAAG
>JAIXTY010000279.1 GCA_027483705.1 Rubrivivax sp. | reverse complement strand
TGCAACTCGAACATCACGCCGCGCACCACCTTGCGCTCCAGCGCGCGCTTGCTGATGTAGCAGGGCAGCCAGCCGCTGTTGGCGACAGCCAGCCGCACGCGCCAGGTGTCGGGGCCCAGTGCGCGCACCTCGGTACGCAGCAGTTCCAGCTTCGGCAGGCTCAAGGCGAGCTGCGTCATCCACGCGGGGAAGCGGGCCGCTTCACGCTCGCGCAGGTGGGGCGGTGGGTTGCGCCAGTAGTTCTGGTGGTCCCAGCCGCCAATCTCGACCGCACCGAGCTGCGGGTGCTGGAATGGTCGCCATGGTGCATACGCCTGGCCGTCGCATTGCTCGTCGCTCCATTTCAGCAGCTTCAGGTCATCGGCCACCGGGTGCTCGCGATACCAGTCGATCCACGGGTAGCCGGTGATGCCGGCCTCGGCGTTCGGTGACCAGATTTCCACGGTCCAGAACAGCATGCCCAGGTGCTCGTAGGCCCAGTCCTGCGTGCCGGTGATGATCTCTTTCGGGTGGTACTTGAACTCGTGCCAGGCGCTCACCGCCGGATAGCCGGTCAGCTTGGCGCCGAGCGCGCTGAAGCGCTTGAACGACCACAGGTCCTCCGGGATCATGTCGTCGTCGCTGTGCGTGCCCATCGGTCGCAGGATCACGCCGCTGTGGGTGTGGAAGCTGATCACCACGCCGATGTTCGGGTGGCTGGTGATGAAGTCGACCATCGCGCGCACTTCGGGCTCGCTGGTCGGGTACGGGCCCGCGCCCTTCTGCTCGTGCTCCTGGCGCCACTGCGAAGGGAAATTGCGGTTCAGGTCCAGGCCCTCGCGATCGGGGTTCACCTTGACGGTCAAGCCGTCGTACTGCTGCAGCGTGCCCTCGGGGATCACGCGGTAGTACTCGCCGCCGAACTCGCCAGGCTCGCGCGCCACCATCAGCCGCGGCTCCTGCGGGTGCTTCTTGTACGGGCCGTGCGGATCGGGGATGCGCATGCTGAGGATGCGGCCGTCGCCGTCCATGTCCTCGATCGTCAGGCCCTCGACCGGCTCTTCGTCAAAGGGGTAGGGCCGCGTGCTGCTGCGGATGTGGCGCGGGCGGTCGGCCAGCGCGAGCTCGGCGCCGTCGGGGTTCAGGCGCGGCACCATGTAGACGACGCGCGTGTCCAGCAGCTGGCGCACGCGCTCGTCGCTGCCGTAGGTGCTGACGAGCTGGTGCAGCCAGTACAGGCAGGCGGTGGAGGCCGTCAGCTCGGCGGCGTGGATGTTGCCGTCGACCCAGAACGCCGGCTTGTCGGTGTCGCTGCCGGTGGCCTGGTTGGTGATCACCAGCAGCCAGATGTCGCGGCCCTCGTGGCTCTGGCCGATGCTGCGCAGCTCCACGAGCATCGGCGCGGCGGCGGCGTAGTCCTTGAGCAGCCGCGTGAGCTCGGGGTGGCGGTAGAACTGGTCGAAACGCGGAACAGGGATGGCGGGCATGAGCGTGTCGGCGCTCTCGGGCGCCGTGCGGGGTCTGACGGGAAGCCGTCGATGCTACGCGCGCGCCCCGCGGCCGAAACCCGCTACTGACCCTTGAACAGCCCCTGGAAGTGGCGCGAGACGGGCAGCGTCTCGGGCCGCCCGCGCAGCACCAGGTGCATGTGGCCCTCGTCCACGCGCACGGCGCTGGCGATGTGGCGGTGGTTGACGATGACCGAGCGGTGCACCTGCCAGAACTGCGTGTCGTCGAGCTGCGCCAGCAGCTCCTTCAGCGGCGTGCGGATCAGCGCGTCGCCCGCCTCGTGCACCACCCGCGTGTAGCGCGAGTCGCTCTCGAAGTAGACGACCTCGTCGGTGCGGATCAGCCGCACCTCGCGCCCCACCGAGGCCTGCAGCACCGGCAGCGGCGCCGGCCGGCGCACCTGGCCGGCCAGCTGCTGCAGCAGCGCCGCCAGGTCGGGCGGCGTGGCGCCGGCCTGCTGCGCGGCCAGCCGCTGCTGCAGGCGCTGCACGGTCTGCGCCAGGCGCGCCGGCTCCACCGGCTTCATCAGGTAGTCGACGGCGCCGGCGTCGAAGGCGGCGATGGCGTGGTCGCCATACGCGGTGACGAACACCACCGCGGACTGCGGGCCGATGCGCTGCGCCACCTCCAGGCCGCTGAAGCCGGGCATGCGGATGTCGAGGAAGCACACCGCCGGCTCGTGCTCGAGGAAGGCGTCCCAGGCGTCAGCGCCGTTGGCCGCAGCGGCCACCACGCGCAGTGCCGGCCAGGCCTGCTGCAGCGCGGCGAGCAGCTGTTCGCGGGGGGCCTCTTCGTCGTCGGCGACGAGCGCGGTCACGGTGCTGGGGTTCATGCCGGTGCTCCAGGCAGGGTGAGGCGGGCCACGCAGCCGCCGGCGGGGCCGCGGGTGAGGGTCAGGCCGGCGGCCGGGCCGGCCACCAGGGCCAGGCGCTGCCGCACGTTGGTCAGGCCCACGCCATCGGCCTGCAGTTCGGGCGGGCCGGGGCCGTCGTCGATGACCTCGATGTCGGCACCGCTGCCACGCCGCAGCGCGCGCACCCGCACCGTGCCGCCGGCCACCGTGGGCTCGATGCCGTGGTGCACTGCGTTCTCCACCAGCGTCAGCAGCACGCCCGAGGGCAAGGGCAGCGCGCGCATCGCCGCGTCGACCTCGATCGTCCAGGCCAGCCGCGCACCGAGCCGCGCCTGCATCACCTGCAGGTAGCGTTCGACGGCCAGCAGCTCGTCGCCCAGCGGCTGCGTGGGCCGCTTGAACATCGGCAGCGTCGCGCGCAGGTAGCCGGTGAGCGCGGCCAGCAGCGGGCTGGCGCGTTCGTCGCGCGTGTCCACCCAGTGCTGCAGCGAGGCCAGCGTGTTGAACAGGAAGTGCGGCTCCAGCTGCGCCGCGGCCAGGCGCCGCGCCATCTCGATGGCCTGCTCGCGCTCGGCCTGTTCGGCCAGGCGGGCCTCGATCTGCTGCGCGCGCCAGACCGCCAGGAACCACAGCAGCAGCACCAGCACGCAGCCACTGGCGCTGAAGACGAGCACCAGGCCCTCGCGGCTCTCGCGCAGGGGGAACAGCTGGCGCACGGCCAGCGCCGCCAGCACCATGCCCGCAGCCACGGCCAGCGAGGCCACCAGCAGCGGCCGGCGCCAGGGCCGCCACCACAGCCACCAGGCCAGGACTACGCCCAGCAGCGACAGCAGCACCACCGACACGGTCATCGCCGTGCCCTGCCCGGGCGGTGCCACCAGCCCCACCGCGGCCACCAGCAGCAGCACGTTGAAGACCACCAGCACCTGCAGCGTGCGGCTGGGCCCGTCGGCGCCGGCGCGCGCCATCTGCTCGGGCGTGAACGGCTGCCTTCGCCCTGGGTACCAGAGCTGGCTCCAGTCGATGGGCTTGGAACTCATCGGGCCAGTGTAGAAGCCGGCCCCGCGGCCGGTGGACCCGCGCGCGGCGAACGGCCGGCGCGGGCGTGCGAAGGGTCGGCTAGCGCGTCTGGCTGGCGGCGGTGATGATGATGTTGGGCACCGGCAGGCAGCTGCCGTCGCCGAACGCGATCGAGCCCCACGCGGCGCAGGGCGCCGTCGTCGCCGCCGTGATGACGTCGGCGCCGGCGGTGACGCTGCCGAAGACCGCGTAGCCACGCCGCAAGGGCGACGCCACGCGGTCGAGCGAGGCGCGGTTGTCGGCGAGGTTGATGAAGAACTGCGAGGTCGCGCTGTCCGGCACGTTGGTGCGCGCCATCGCGATGGTCAGGCGCAGGTTCGACAGGCCGTTGTTGTCCTCCAGCACGATGGGCGGGTTCGTGGCCTTGGGCGAGTTCAGCGCCGTGCTGCTCACCGTCATCGGCGAGGCGAAGCCGCCGCCCTGCAGCACGAAGTTGGGCGCGTGCCGGTGAATCACGGTGCAGTTGTAGAAGCCGCTGTTCACGTACTGCAGGAAGTTGGCCACCGTGGCGGGCGCCGCGGTGCGATCCAGCGTCAGCACCACGGTGCCGGACACGCCGGCTCCGTTGGTGACGGCGAACACCACCTGCGGCGCGGCCGACACCGTCACCGGCGGCGGCGGGGGCGGCGTGGAGGTGCAGGCCACGGGCGCGGGGGCCGGCGCGGGCGCCGGGGAGTCGCCGCCACCGCCACCACAGGCGCCGAGAGCGGTGAGCGAGGCCAGCAGGGCACAACGGGTGTAGGCGGTCGGGGTCATGCGGGTTCCGGAGGTCGGGGGTCGGGGATGGGGTGTCATTCGAACATCAGGCGCGTCATGCCGCGCCAGCTGAACAGGTTGCCGGGGTTCTGTGTCTCTTCCAGCAGCCCCTGCAGCTTGCGCAGGATGGCCGGGCTCTGGCGCGCGCGGCTGACCACGATGTTGGCGATCCACGGCCAGCGGTTCACGTAACTGGCGGCTTCGTAGGTGTCGAAGCGCGGCTTCAGGGCCGCCAGCGCCTGCGTGTAGTGCCCGAGCACGGCCGTGTCGTCGGCCTGGCGCTCGGCCGAGCCGGCCCGGCCGGCCAGCAGCGCCTCGGCCGCGGCCAGGCCGGTTTCCAGCGCCTTGCCGATGCCCTCGCCGGTGAAGGCGTAGGTGCTGCCGATGGCCTCGCCGGTGCCCAGCAGGCCCGGGCGGCCGAAGCGCGCGCCGGTGAGCGAGCAGCGCAGCGGCGCGCCCTTGAGCTCGCCCGTCCAGTGGCCTTGCTCGACCAGCCGGCGCGCCGGCTCGTGCACCTCGCAGAAGGCCTCGAACAGCTGGCGCAGGTTGGGGCCGGCGCGCCGGCGGCCGTGGCCGGCCTCGTCGAGCTCATGGCTGCCGACGACCCCGGTGCCGATGTTGAACTGGCCGCCCGGCACCGGGAAGATCCAGCCGTAGCCGCCCTTCAGCCGCGGGTGCCACACCAGCTGCAGCGTGTGCGCGTCGCGGGCCATCTCGTGCCACATCTCGGTGTGGCGCACGTAGCCACGCAGCGCCACGCCGCTGGGCGTGTGGCGCTCGGCCAGGCCGGCCGCGCGCAGCGGCGTGGCCGCGGCGCCGGTGGCCAGCACCACCCAGCGCGCGGCCACCTCGGCCACGGCGCCTTCGCGCGAGACCAGCCGCGCACCCGCCACGCGCGCCGCATCGCCCGCGCCGTGCAGCAGCGGCGCCTCGAAGCGCCACGGCGTGAGCAGCTGTGCGCCGGCGCGCTGCGCCGCGCGCACCAGCACGTGGTCGAGCTCGCGGCGCGGCAGCACGCACAGGGTGCCGGGCACGTCGACATGGTGGCCGCGCGGCGCGATGCAGCGCACGGCCGGCACGGGCTGGGCGAGCGACAGCACCTCGTCGAGCACGCCCAGGCGCGCGAGCGCGGCGTGGGCATCGGGGATGAGGCCATCGCCGCAGACCTTGTCGCGCGGGAAGTCGTGCTGGTCGGCCAGCACCACGTGCCAGCCGCGGCCGGCCAGGCGCTGGGCGCAGGCGGCGCCGGCCGGGCCGGCGCCCACCACCAGCACGTCGCAGGCCAGGGGCGGCGCCGTCGCGTTCATCGTGCGGGCCATTGTAGGGAGCGCCCCTTGACGCGGCTCAAGGCCGGCGCCGCCGCGGCGGCGCACGATGCGGCCGTTCCCCAGGAGACCCCCATGCACCAATTCACCGCCGGCCAGCACGCCCTGCTCGAAACCGCCTTGCTGCAACGGCTGCAGCAGATCGACCAACGCCTGGCCGAGCATCTCGGCGGCGCCACCCGTACCGAGCACGCGCGCGGCGTGCTGCAGCAGGACGGCGACGACGCGCCACAGCGCGGCGCCGAGCGCGAACTCGACTTCGCCTTCAGCGACCGCGACACCCTGGCGATGGGCGAGGCCAGCCTGGCGCTCACCCGGCTGCGCAATCCCGACGGCGGCCACTACGGCGAGTGCGACGACTGCGGCGCCGACATCCCCTTCGACCGCCTGAAGGCCGAGCCCTGGGCCCTGCGCTGCGTGGCCTGCCAGCAGGCCCACGAGCACGCCGGCGCCCACTGAACCCGCCCATGCCTCCAACCAGGACCGACGACATGACCACCTTCCACGCCGTGCTGCTGATCGACCACCACGAGGCCCGCGTGCTGCAGTTCGACGCCGAGCACGTGGCCACCTCGCGCGTGAAGGCGCACCGCCACCTGACGCACCAGCACCGCAGCGCGGTGCGCGACGAGCACGAGTTCTTCGGCGAGGTCTGCGACGCGCTCGACGGCATCATCGAGGTGCTGGTGGCCGGCAGCCACACCGCGGTTGCTGACTTCGAGCGTTATGCCCACAAGCACCGGCCGGCCCTGGCACCGCGGCTGGTGGGCCACGAGTACGTGGACCGCCCGACCGAGCCGCAGCTGGTGGCGCTGGCGCGGCAGTGGTTCCTGAAGCACGACCGCATGGCGGGCGTGCCCACGCCCACCTGAGCCGGCGTCAGGGCCGCTGCGGCGGCCAGCGCCACCAGGCCGCCGCCACCGCCAGCCCGAAGGCGCTGTAGACCAGCACGAACACCCAGGGCGGCGCCTGGAAGAACAGCAGCCGGTGCAGCCACAGCTCGATGAAGCCCTGCGCCGGCATCGCCTGCCCGGCCTGGGCGCGCAGCCACCATTCCAGGTCGGTGAGCGGGCAGGTGATGCCGGCCCAGGCCTGCAGCACCACGGTGGCGATGGCCGCGCCGTGCAGCAGCCGGAACCACGGCCGGTTCACCCAGGGCCAGCGCGGGCCGCCGTGGGCGGCGCGCCAGAGGTTGCCCAGCACCACCAGCAGCAGCCCGCCCACCACGAACAGCACCACCGCCACGTGCAGCACCAGCACGGCATCGGCGGCGGCCTGCCAGGCGCTCATCGACGGCCGCTCCGGTGCGCGCTACAGCTTCATCTCCAGCCGCAGCTGCCAGTTCACGAAGCTCGGGCCGGTGCTGACGCGCCGCGTGCGCTCGCGGGCGCCGGACGCGCCGGCCACGCGGCTGTCGGTGACGTCGGTGCTGGTGCTGTCCAGCGGCTCGAGGTTGCTGCCCAGCAGGCGCAGGCCGAGCGCCGGGTTGAAGGTCCACAGCGCGTAGAGGTCCCACACGCGCTTCCGGCTGGCGGTGGTGGTCTGGCTCTCGTCGAGGCGCGTCGTCGTCTCGGGCACGATGTTCACGTTGCCGCCGGCGCTGAGCGGCGTGCCGCGGAAGCGGTAGTCGGCGCCGAGGTTCAGCGTCGCCTTGGCCTGCTGGTCGAGGCGGTTGTCGGGGCCGGGCACGCCATCGACCTTGCTCGTGAAGAAGGCCGCGTTGCTGCGCAGTTCCACGCGCGGCGCGCCGTCCAGCAGCTGGTCGAGCCGGAACTTGGCCTCCAGCTCCAGGCCGCTGGTCTGTGCGTCGCCGATGTTGCGCTGGCGGCGCACGTAGCGCTGGAAGCTGCTCCACGACACCGGCTCCAGCTCGGTGCGGCTGCGGATGAGGTTGCTGATGCGGCGGTGGAAGACGTTGGCGCTGAGCACGCCGCCGCCCTCGAGGTAGCGCTCGACGGCGAGGTCGATGCCGGTGGCGAGCTCGGGCTTCAGGCCGGGGTTGCCGGCGGTGTCCGGAAAGGTCTCGGTGTTGGGCCGGTCGGTCGGCGTGACGGGGTACTCGCGGTTGATCGTGGGCCGCGCGATCAGCGCGCTGGTGGGCGGGCTGCGGTAGCTGCGCGTGAGCGAGATCCGAACCTGGTCGCGGCTGCGCGGATCGGGGCGGTAGACGGCGTTGAGCAGCGGCGTCCACACGCTGCTCTCGTTCTGCGGCCGCGTGCCCTGGCCGCTGTCGCCCTTGGTGGTGATGCCTTCCCAGCGCAGGCCGAAGTTGGCGCCCCAGTTGGGCGTCGGGTTCCACTCGTCCTGCACGAAGGCCGCCAGGCGCAGCGTGCTGGCCGAGAGGTTGTCGCCGAACTCGGCCACGTCGGGCACCGAGACGCGCGTCTCGTCACGCACCACCGTCTCGACCTCGCCGCCGAAGACCAGCGCGTGCTCGGGCGTCGTGCGCGGCGCGCCGCCGGGTGGGCCGCCGGGGGCGCCCGCAGCAGCCGGGCGGGCGACCGCATTGCCGCCGGCCAGCAGCGAGCCCTTCACCGAGACGTTGGCCGACTTCTCGCGCACCTCGGTGCGGTCGTCGTAGGTCGTCAGGCTGCCGGGCGCGGCGCCGAAGCCGCCGAACTCGTTGCGCAGCGACGTGCTGCGCGAGCGGAAGGCGCCGGCGTTGCCGTTGAGCTCCACCCGCACGTCGCCCAGGCGCTGCCGCCACATCGCGCCCAGGCGGCCGTTGGTGAACTGGCCGTCGTTGACGATGTCGGCGCTGTCGTAGAGCCCGGGCGTCGACGGCCGGCGCAGCGTCTGCACCAGCGTGGTCGTGCCGCGGCCCGAGTTCTCGCTGTGGAAGACGCTGGGCATCAGCACCAGCGAGTCGCCCTGCTCGCCCAGCCGCCACTGCAGCCGCGCGTTGAGGTTGAGGCCGAAGCGCTTGTTCAGCGTCGTCGTGCGCGATTCGCGCGCCTCCAGCGGCGTGCCGTCGTCGAGGCGCTCGACCGTGGTGGTCGTGGTGTTCTCGTCCTTCTGCCGGAACTGGAAGAAGTTCGCGCCCAGCGTGTAGGTGAGCGGGCCGCTGGTGTCGTTGTGGCTCCAGTTGATGCCGCCGCGCGGCTCGCCGTTTTCGGTGCCCAGGCCCACGCGCAGATCGTTCAGGCGGATCTTGAAGCCTTCGCGCGTGATGATGTTGATGGTGCCGGCGATGGCGCGCGCGCCGGTCTCGGCGGTGGGCGCGCGCAGGATCTCGATGCGCTCGATCTGCTCCGGGCTCAGGCTGTCGAGGTTGAAGCCCGGCGGCAGGCGCTGGCCGTCGACCAGGATCTGCGTGAAGCCGTTGCCCAGGCCC
>JAIXTY010000211.1 GCA_027483705.1 Rubrivivax sp. | reverse complement strand
CAGCCAGGTGGGCGTGACGGCCAGCCGCATGCCCACGCTGCGCTCGGCCCGCAAGATCGACAACCTCACGGTGGAACTCACCACCAGCGAGCCCGATTCGTTTTTGCCGATCAATCTGACCAACCTCTTCATGGCCAGCCCCGCGCACTGGCAGAAGAAGTTCGACGCTGCCCCGGGCGCCACGCCGGCTGACAAGTCCAAGGCCGCGTGGACCGCCTTCGCCGCCGACGCCAGCGGCTCGGGCCCCTTCAAGATGGCGCGCTTCGTGCCGCGCGAGCGCGTGGAGATGGTGGCCAACAAGACCTATTGGGATCCGAAGCGCGTGCCCAAGATCGACCGCGTCGTGATGCTGCCCATGCCCGAGGCCAACGCGCGCACCGCCGCGCTGCTGTCGAACCAGGTCGACTGGATCGAGGCCCCGGCGCCCGATGCCATGGGCACCATCCAGAGCCGCGGCAACAAGATCTACTTCAACCAGCAGCCGCACGTCTGGCCCTGGCAGCTGAGCTTTGCCGAAGGCTCGCCCTGGCTCGACAAGCGTGTGCGCCAGGCCGCCAACCTGTGTGTCGACCGCCTGGGCCTGATGAAGCTGCTGGGCGGCATGATGGTCCCGCCCAAGGGCACGGTGCCGCCGGGCCACCCCTGGTGGGGCAACCCGAAGTTCGACATCAAGACCGACATCGCCGCCGGGCAGAAGCTCATGGCCGAGGCCGGCCACAGCGCCGCCAAGCCGTTGAAGGTGAAGGTGCAGATCAGCGCCAGCGGCTCGGGCCAGATGCAGCCGCTGCCGATGAACGAGTTCGTGCAGCAGAGCCTGAAGCAGTGCCACTTCGACGTGCAGTTCGACGTCATCGAGTGGAACACCCTCTTCACCAACTGGCGCAAGGGCGCGAAGGACCCGTCGGCCAATGGCGCCAACGCCATCAACGTCAGCTTCTCGGCGATGGACCCGTTCTTCGCGATGGTGCGCTTCGTCAGCACCAAGACCTTCCCGCCGGTCAGCAACAACTGGGGCTACTACGGCAACCCGACGGTCGACAAGCTCATCGCCGATGCCCGCACGAGCTTCGACGAGAAGTCGCGTGACGCCGCGCTGGCCAAGCTGCACGCGTACATCGTTGACGACGCACCGTTCGTGTGGATCGCGCATGACGTGGGCCCGCGCGCGCTGAGCCCCAAGATCGAGGGCGTGGTGCAGCCCCGGCACTGGTTCATCGACATCGCCACGATGTCGATGAAGTGACGCGAGGCTGAAGCACCCGCTCCATGCTGGCCTACCTGCTGCGGCGTGTTCTCTACACGCTGCCGATCATGGCCGGCGTGGCGCTGGTGTGCTTTGCGCTCGTGCACCTGGCGCCGGGCGATCCGCTCGTCGCCATCCTGCCGCCCGACGCCAACGAAGACCTTCAGAAGCAGCTGCGCACGCTCTACGGCTTCGACCGCAGCCTGCCCGAGCAGTTCTTCAGCTGGGTCTGGCGCGCCCTGCAGGGCGACCTGGGCACCAGCATCGCGAGCAACCGGCCGGTGGCCACCGAGGTGATGACGGCGGTGGGCAACACGCTGCGCCTGGCGGTGGTGGCCACGCTGATCGGCTTCTTCTTCGGCTGCCTGTTCGGCTTCGTCGCGGGCTACTTCCGCAACAGCTGGATCGACCGCGGCGCCTCGCTGCTGAGCGTGCTGGGCGTCAGCGTGCCGCACTACTGGCTGGGCATGGTGCTGGTCATCATCTTCGCGGCGCAGCTCAACTGGCTGCCGGCCACCGGCGCCGGCCCCGGCGGCAGCGACGCCTGGGTGTGGAACTGGGAGCACATCAAGCACCTGCTGCTGCCGGCCATCACGATGAGCGTCATCCCGATGGGCATCGTGGCGCGCACCGTGCGCGCGCTGGTGGCCGAGATCCTGGCGCAGGAGTTCGTCGTCGGCCTGCGCGCCAAGGGCCTGACGCACTTCGGCGTCTTCAGCCACGTGGTGAAGAACGCCGCGCCCACGGCGCTGGCGGTGATGGGCCTGCAGCTGGGCTACCTGCTCGGTGGCTCCATCCTCATCGAGACCGTGTTCGCCTGGCCCGGCACCGGCTTCCTGCTCAACAGCGCCATCTTTCAGCGCGACCTGCCGCTGCTGCAGGGCACGATCCTCGTGCTGGCGATGTTCTTCGTGGTGCTGAACGTGATCGTGGACATCGTGCAGTCGCTGCTCGATCCCCGCATCGCGCGGAGCTGAGGGCATGAACACCACCACCGCTGCCAACACGACGGCCCCGCTGCCCGCCACCGCGCCGGCCGAGCGCTCGCGCGGCTACTGGGGCAACGTCGGCGCGCGCGTCGTGCGCGATCCGGTGTTCTGGGTGGCCGCCACCATCGTGGGGGCGCTGCTGGCCATGGCGCTGTTCGGCCCCTGGATCGCGCCGGCCGACCCGCAGGCCAGCAGCATGCTGTCGCGCCTGAAGCCCATCGGCACCGAGGGCTACCCGCTGGGCAGCGACGAACTCGGGCGCGACCTGCTCAGCCGCCTGATCGTCGGCGCGCGGCTGTCGCTGTTCATGGGCATCACGCCGGTGATCCTGGCCTTCTGCATCGGCTCGGCCATCGGCATCCTGGCGGGCTACGCGGGCGGCTTCGTCAACACCTCGATCATGCGCACGATCGACGTGTTCTACGCCTTCCCAAGCGTGCTGCTGGCCATTGCGCTGAGCGGCGCCTTGGGCGCCGGCATCGGCAACGCGCTGCTGTCGCTCACCATCGTGTTCATCCCGCCCATCGCCCGCGTGGCCGAGAGCGTGACGACACAGGTGCGCAGCCGCGACTACGTCGAGGCCGCGCGCGCCAGCGGCGCCGGTGCCTTCACCATCGTGCGCGTGCACGTGCTGGGCAACGTGCTGGGGCCGATCTTCGTGTACGCCACGAGCCTGATCGCCGTGAGCATGATCCTCGCCAGCGGCCTGAGCTTCCTGGGCCTGGGCGTGAAGCCGCCCGAGCCCGAGTGGGGCCTGATGCTCAACACCCTGCGCACCGCCATCTACGTGCAGCCTTGGGTGGCCGCGCTGCCGGGCGTGATGATCTTTATCACGTCGATCGCCTTCAACTTGCTCAGCGACTCGCTCCGCGCCGCGATGGACAACAAGTGATGAACAAGCCCTTGCTGTCGGTGCAGGGCCTGGTGAAGCACTTCCCGCTGAAGAAGGACGTGCTCGGCCGCGGCGGTGGCGTCGTGCGCGCCGTCGACGACGTGAACTTCCAGGTGCTGCCCGGCGAGACGCTGGGCGTGGTGGGCGAAAGCGGCTGCGGCAAGAGCACGACGGCGCGCCTCTTGATGCAGCTCATCGAGCCCACGGCGGGTGAAGTGATCTTCGACGGCGCCAAGGTCGGCAGCCGCGACATGCCGCTCAAGGAGTACCGCCGCCAGGTGCAGATGGTGTTCCAGGACAGCTACGCCAGCCTGAACCCGCGCCTCACCATCGAGGACAGCATCGCCTTCGGCCCGCAGGTGCACGGCGTCAGCAGCAGCGAGGCGGTGGCGCGCGCGCGCAGCCTGCTGGCCAAGGTGGGGCTCGAGCCCACGCGCTTTGCCGGGCGCTACCCGCACGAACTCTCGGGCGGGCAGCGCCAGCGCGTGAACATCGCGCGCGCGCTGGCGCTGCAGCCGCGCATCGTGATCCTCGACGAGGCCGTCTCGGCCCTGGACAAGAGCGTCGAGGCCCAGGTGCTGAACCTGCTGCTCGACCTGAAGGACGAGTTCGGCCTGACCTACGTGTTCATCAGCCATGACCTGCACGTGGTGCGCTTCATCTCCGACCGCGTGATGGTGATGTACCTCGGCGAGGTGGCCGAGGTGGGTGCCGCGGAGACGCTGTTCGAGACGCCGCGCCACCCGTACACCAAGGCGCTGCTGTCGAGCATGCCCAGCATGGACCCCGACCACCGCACGCTCGTGGCGCCGCTGGCCGGCGATCCGCCCAACCCCATCAACCCGCCCAGCGGCTGCCGCTTCCACCCGCGCTGCAGCAAGGCCGAGGCCGTGTGCAGCCAGCGCGTGCCTTCGCGCAAGGCGCTGGCGCTGCCGGGCGTGACGGAAGGTGTGGCCTGCCTCATCCACGAACCCGGAAGCGGCCACACGCTGGCTGCACCGGCTGCAACCGCCTCAGCGCAGGAAGAAGCGGCATGAACGTGGCCGAGCACACCCCGCCGCTGGTGGATATGGCCGACCTGAGCGTCAGCTTCACCGGCGGGCGCGCACCGGTGAAGGCGGTCAGTGGCGTGAGCCTGCAGGTGCGGCGCGGCGAGACGGTGGCGCTGATCGGCGAGAGCGGCTCCGGCAAGAGCGTCACGCTCCGCACGATGCTGATGCTGCACGCCGCCCGGCGCACGCAACTGGGCGGCAAGCTCATGGTGGCCGGCCGCGACGTGCTGGCGATGAAGGAGCGCGAGCTGGCCGACTACCGCGGCAAGGTCGCCAGCATGATCTTCCAGGAGCCGCTGCTGGCGCTGGACCCGGTGTACACCGTCGGCGCGCAGATCGTGGAGAGCATCCGCCGCCACGAGACCGTCTCCGCCGCCGAGGCGCACGCGCGCGCACTCAAGCTCTTCGAGCGTGTGCGCATCCCGAGCCCCGAGCGCCGGCTGGCCGCCTACCCGCACGAGATGAGCGGCGGCATGCGCCAGCGCGCGATGATCGCGCTGGCCCTGGCCTGCAACCCGCAGCTGCTGCTGGCCGACGAGCCCACCACGGCGCTGGACGCCACGGTGCAGATCCAGGTGCTGATCCTGCTGCGCGAGCTGCAGCAGGAGCTGGGCCTGTCGATCGTGTTCGTCACGCACGACATCGGCGCGGCGCTCGAGGTGGCCGACCGCATCGCGGTGATGTACGCCGGCCGCATCGTCGAGGAAGGCACGGCGCGCGAGCTGATCCACGCGCCGCGGCACCCGTACACCATCGCGCTGCTGCGCAGCCGTGCGCACGGCGCCATGGCCAAGGGCCAGCGGCTCGTCACGATCGCCGGCTCGCCGCCCGACCTGAGCCGCCTGCCACCCGGCTGCGCCTTTGCCGAGCGCTGCCGCTGGGCCGAAGACGCCTGCCGCACGCAGCAGCCGCCGGCCGTGGAGCTGGCGCCCGGTCACCGCGCGCGCTGCCTGCGCACCGACGCCACTGCCGAGGCATCATCCCCCGCATGATCGACGACCGCCACGCCCACTGCTTCGTCCCTTACCCCGACGCGCCGGTGCCGCACGCGGCGCAGGGCCCGCTGGCCGGCCTGAGCTTCGCCGCCAAGGACCTGTTTGACGTTGCCGGCTACCCCACCGGCGGCGGCAACCCCATCGTTCTGGCGCTCAGCGGCATCAAGACGCGCACCGCGCCCACGGTGCAGCGGCTGCTCGATGCCGGCGCGGCCTTCGTCGGCAAGACCGTCACCGACGAGCTGGCCTTCAGCATGAACGGCCAGAACGCGCACTTCGGTGCACCCGTCAACGGCGCGGCGCCGGATCGCATCAGCGGCGGCTCGTCGTCGGGCTCGGCCTCGGCGGTGTCGAACCAGCTGTGCGACTTCGCGCTGGGCACGGACACCGGCGGCAGCGTGCGTGCGCCGGCCAGCCACTGCGGGTTGTACGGCCTGCGGCCCACGCACGGGCGCGTCAGCCTGCAGGGCGCGCTCGACCTCTCGCCCAGCCTCGACACGTGCGGCTGGTTCACGCGCAATGCCGCCACCTTCGCCCGCGTGGCCGACGTGCTGCTGGGCGCCGACACGGTGCCCGCGCCGACGCGCCTGCTGTGGCCCACCGACCTGTGGGCCCAGTTGGCCCCCGCCGCCGAAGCCAGCGCATTGGCGGCGGCCGATCGTGCGCAGGCCGTGCTGGGCCTCGCCAGCCCGGTGACGGTGGTGCTGGACAGCTTCGACGCCATGTACTGGCACTTCCGCTACATCCAGGGCTTCGAGGCCTGGCAGACCGACGGTGCGCTGATCGAGCGCTATGCGCCGCCTCTGGGCCCCGGGGTGGCCGAGCGCTTCGCCTTCAGCCGCGGCGTCACCGCTCAGCAGGTGGCCGACGCGGCGGTCTTCCGCGAGCGCTTCACGGCGCACCTCGATGCGCTGCTGGGCAGCGACGGCGTGCTGCTGCTGCCCACCATGCCCGACATCGCGCCGCTGAAGGCCGAGCCCGAAAGCGCGCTGGAGGACTACCGCAACCGCGCCATCCGGCTGCTGTGCGCCGCCGGGCTGGCGCGCACGCCGCAACTGAGCCTGCCGCTGGCCGGCCGCGACGGCGCGCCGATGGGTCTGAGCCTGCTCGGGCCCCGCGGCAGCGACCGCGCGCTGGTGGCGATCGCCGAGCGGCTGGCGGCTGCCGGTGTCGGCGCCTGAGCGGACCGCCGTCAGGAATCCGCGCTGAAACCGATGGTCTTGACCAAGGGACCCCAACGATCGGTGTCACGCTTGAGCAAGGCCGCCAGTTCCGTGGGCGAAGAGGGCGCCGGCACCAGCCCCATCTGGCCCAGCCCGGCGATCACATCGGGCATCGCCAGCGCGGCGCGGACGGCGGCGTTCAGGCGGTTGACGATGTCCATCGGCGTCTTGCCCGGCACGAAGATGCCGAACCACTCGTCCAGCACCAGGTCGCGGAAACCCTGTTCCACGAAGGTGGGCACGTTGGGTGTGAAGCGGCTGCGGGACGTGCCCGAGGTGGCCAGGATGCGCACCTTGCCGGTGGCCAGGTGGGGCAGGAACTCGCCCACCGGCCCGCACACCGAAGGCACCTGGCCGCCGAGCATGTCCAGGATGGCGGGCTGCGTGCCGCGGTAGGGGATGTGGCGCAGCGGCACGCCACCGGCGCGGCCGTAGAGTTCGCCCAGGAAGTGCGGGCCGGAGCCGGCTGCCGGTGAACCGAAGGCCTGCCCAGCCGGGTTGGCCTTGGCCCAGGCGACGAAGTCGGCCGGGGTCTTCACGGATTCGGGCACGGCGGGGCCCACGGCCACGGCGTAGTCGAACTGCACCGCCTGCGACACGGGCTGGAAGTCGGCCACGGGGTCGTAGGGCAGCTTCTTGTAGGTGTGCGGGTAGATGCCCAGCATCGACATCGGGGTGACGATCAAGGTGCTGCCATCGGCCGGCGCGGTCTTCAGGGCCGTGAGCGCGATCTGACCACCCGCGCCGGTGCGGTTTTCCACCTGCACGGACCTGGCATACGGGCCTTGCAGCTTTTCGCCGATGCGTCGGGCGGTCACATCCGTGGTGCCGCCGGGCGCGAAGCCGGCATAGATCACCGCGCGCTCCAGCGGCGCGGCGGCCTGCGCCTGCGCCCAGGCGCGGCCGGACAGAAGGGCCGAAACAGGCGCGGCGGCGGCCAGGCCCAGCAAGTGACGACGGTGCCTCAGCATGCGAATCTCCATGGGAATGTGTTGTCGTGGGGTGCGGCGGATGCGGTCTGTGCCCGCTGCCCGCCCGAACGGGGCCACGCGTTGGCCTGTCGTCGGTCAGCAGCCGCCCAGACGCGACACCGCTGCGTCATTCAAGGGGACCAGACCATACAGGGCTTGGACAACGGCGTCGAACACCGCCCCAGCGCATGTACGGTCACAGGGCCGAACTCGAATCTAGCCCTTGAACCCGGCACTGGATACCCGGGTTGGAGCGGATCAAGGGGATGCCCGATGGAGCGGCCGCCGCCCCCGCTGCCCCGCTCAAGGCCGCAGCACCACCACCGGGTCCAACTCCCGCTCATCGCAGTCCACCCGCTCGCCCCGCCGCTCCAGCACCGCCCACGGCCCCGCGTCCAGCGCCAGCAGGCCGTGGTGCCAGGTGCCGGCGGCGATGCGCACGCCGGTGTGGCCGTCGGTGACGAAGGCCTGGCAGTCTGCGGCGCCGGGCTGCGCCACGTCGGCCCGCGCCACCAGCAGCACGCAGCGCCGGGCCGCGCCCAGCGGCAGGAACACCTGGTCGGAAAGCCGGTGCCGTTCCAGCACGCGGGCCTCGAACGGAAAAGGCCGCGCCTGCGCGTCGTACACCGCCAGCACCGCGCGGCCGCCGTCGCGCTGCAGGTCCAGCGCGGGCACGGCCTCGTGGCGGGCCGACGTGCCGCCGTTGACGGCCGTGCCGCCGGCCGCCCCGCCCGCCACCTGCACCAGCGAGCCATACGGCGCAAAGGCCGCGGCCGTCAGCACCTGGGGCTTGAGCGTGATCACGCCGCGCGCCCCGCGGTGTGCAGCATGGCCTCCAGCAGCACCTGGCAGCCGGCGGCCAGGTGTTCGGGGCGGGCGTCCTCGACCTCGTTGTGCGAGATGCCGTCCTTGCAGGGCACGAAGATCATCGCCGCCGGCGCCGTGCGCGCCACGTACACGGCGTCGTGGCCGGCGCCGCTGACGATGTCGCGGTGGCCGAAGCCCTGGCGCGCGGCCGCCTCGCGAACGTGGCCCACCAGCGTGGTGTCGAACGGGGCCGGTGGAAAGTAGACCACCGGCTCGATGCTCACCGCCACGCGGCCCGCGGCCTGCACGGCAGCGATGGCCTCGCGCAGCGCGGCGTCCATGCGCGCCAGGCCGGCGTCGTTGGCATGGCGGAAGTCCACCGTGAAGCTCACGCGCCCGGGGATGGTGTTGCGCGAGTTGGGGAACACCTGCACCCAGCCCACCGTGCCGCGCGCATGCGGGGCTTCGGCGCGGGCGATGGCGTCCACCGCCTGCATCAGGGGCAGCGCGGCCTGCAATGCGTCGCGCCGCAGCGCCATCGGCGTGGGGCCGGCGTGGGCCTCCAGGCCGCTGACGACCACGTCGTACCAGCGCTGGCCCAGGGCGCCGGTGACGACGCCGATGACGTCGCCCGCGTCCTCCAGCACCGGGCCCTGCTCGATGTGGGCCTCGAAGAAGGCACCGAAACGCGGCGCGCCGTCGGCCAGCGCGGCCGGGGCCTGGCCGGCGTAGCCGATGGCGGCCAGCGCCTCGCGCACGCTGGTGCCGTCGCGGTCGGTGGCCGACAGCGCGTGCTCGAGCGTGAAGGCCCCGGCGTACACGCCCGAGCCCATCATCACGGGCACGAAGCGCGAGCCTTCCTCGTTGGTCCACACGCACAGCTCCAGCGGCGCGCGTGTGCGGATGCCGTGGTCGTCGAGGGTGCGCAGCACCTCCAGCCCGGCGAGCACGCCGTAGTTCCCGTCGAACTTGCCGCCGGTGGGCTGGGTGTCGATGTGGCTGCCGGTGGCCACGGCGGGCAGGCCGGGATCGGTGCCTTCGCGGCGGGCGAAGAGGTTGCCGATGGCGTCGACCCGCAGCGTGCAGCCGGCCTCCTGGGCCCAGCGCACGAACAGGTCGCGCGCCTGGCGGTCGAGATCGCTCAGCGCCAGGCGGCAGACGCCGCCCTTGGGCGTGGCGCCGATCTTGGCCAGCGTCATCAGGCTCGCCCACAGGCGGCTGGCGTCGATGCGGGGCAGGGCGGTGGTGGCGGTGGCGTCGGGCGCGTTCATGGTGATGGCGGTGGCGATGGCGGGTGCGGTGGGTTCAGCTGCGCCAGGACCTCGTCCGGGCGGGGTGATCGTTCGTAGCGCAGCACGCGGGCATGCGCGAGGGCCGGATCTTCGGCCAGGCGGCGCTGCCGCGCATGGCGGGTGCGCCAGTTGCGCAGCAAGTAGCGCACCACCCCGTCGCGGTGGGCGATGCGCCACAGCGATTCGCGGTTGCCGTTGCAGCAGGGCTCGCCCGTCAGGCCGCGGCGCACGGTGCGCCAAACCGTGCGCCGCAGCAGCGTCGCAAAGGGCAGGTCGAGCACGATCAGGTGCGTGAGGCGCGGCCACACGTGCAACTCGGTCGTGGCGCGGTAGTTGCCGACGATCACCCAGCCGGGCTGGGCGAGCACGGGCGTCACGCGCCGCGTCAGCTCGTCGTGGCCCACGGCCTGCCAGCCGGGCTCCCAGTACAGGTCGTCCAGGTCGACGAAGGGCACCCCGAGCCGGTGCGCCAGCGCACGGCCGAGTGTCGTCTTGCCGGCGCCGCTGCTGCCGATGAGGTGCAGCCGGTGTGGCCTGGCCGGCGAGGAGGGGCTGGTCGTCATGGGGCCGGCATTCTGGCGCGGCGCCGTTCATGCAGGCGGAGGCGGTGGTTCATCGCAGCCGACCGCCGGTTCGTCGCGCCGGCCAGGCTGGCGCCTGCCGTCGCGTGCCACCATGCGCGGCACGAGCACCGGCTAACCGGTGGCACGACGAGGAGGAACCGATGCTGTCCATCCGTGGCCTGACCCACGAGTACACCCCCGGCACGCGCGCGCTCGACGGCGTGAACCTGGACATCCCGCCGGGCATGTTCGGCCTGCTGGGCCCCAACGGCGCGGGCAAGTCGTCGCTGATGCGCTGCATCGCCACGCTGCAGTCGCCCAGCGAAGGGCAGATCGAGTTCACCGCCGGCGGTGAGCGCATCGACGTGCGCCGTGAGCCCGAGGCGCTGCGCCGGCGCCTGGGCTACCTGCCGCAGGACTTCGGCGTGTACCCGCGTGTCTCGGCGGTGGAGCTTCTGGAGCATCTTGCGGTGCTCAAGGGCATCGCAGCCCGCGGCGAGCGGCGCGACACGGTGGAGCAGCTGCTGCGCCAGGTGAATCTCTGGGAGGTGCGCAAGAAGCCCGTGGCCGGCTACTCGGGCGGCATGCGGCAGCGCTTCGGCATCGCGCAGGCGCTGATCGGCAACCCGCAGCTCATCATCGTCGACGAACCCACGGCCGGCCTCGACCCCGAGGAGCGCAACCGCTTCAACAACCTGCTGGCCGAGATCGGCCAGAGCGTGGTGGTGATCCTGTCGACGCACATCGTCGACGACGTGGCCGACCTGTGCCCGCGCATGGCGGTGCTGGCCGGCGGGCGCATCGTGGCCCAGGGCGAGCCGCGCGCGCTGATCGCCGGCCTGGAGGGCCGCATCTGGGCTCGCGCCATCGAGCGCAGCGAGCTCGACGCCTGGCGCGAGCGCGCCACCGTCATCGCCACCCGGCTGCGCGAAGGCCGCACGCTGCTGCGCGTGCTGGCCGACACCATGCCCGGCGACGGCTTCCAGGCCGTGCCGGCCACGCTGGAGGACGTGTACTTCGCGACCCTGGCCCAGGCCCGCCCGGCGGCCACGGCGGCCGCGGCTGCGGCGCACTGAGGAGCCACGGCATGTTCGGCTCCATAGCGGTCTTCGAGCTGCGCCTCCTGCTGCGCAGCCCGGTGTTCTGGATCGGCTTCGCGATCTTCTTCCTGCTCAGCTTCGGGGCCATCACGGTCGACGAGATCCAGATCGGCGCCGGCGGCAACGTGCGCCTGAACGCGCCCTACGCCATCGCGCAGACGCTGGCCATCATGTGCGTGTTCGGCATCTTCGTGGCCACGGCCTTCGTGGCCGGCGCGGTGATCCGCGACGACGAGACCGGCTTTGCACCGCTGGTGCGCAGCACGCGCGTGGGCAAGCCGGCCTACGTGCTGGGCCGCTTCACCGGCGCCACCGCGGCGGCGCTGCTGGTGATGAGCTCGGTGCCGCTGGGCATGGGGCTCGGAGCGCTGATGCCCTGGCTGGACCCGGAGCGCCTGGGCCCGAACGACCCGCTGCACTACCTGCTGGCCTACGTCGTGTTCGTGGTGCCGACGATGCTGGTGGTGTGCACGGCCTTCTTCGCGCTGGCCACGGCCACGCGCAACCTGATGTGGACGTACATCGGCGCCATCGCGTCGCTGGTGGGCTTCATCGTCTCGCGCGCGCTGCTGCGCGACCCGGCGCTCGACCGCATCAGCGCCTGGACCGATCCGTTCGGGCTGTCGCCGCTCTCGCTGGCCACCAAGTACTGGACAGCGGCCGAACGCAACACGCTACTGCCGCCCCTGGAGGGCCTGCTGCTGGGCAACCGGCTGCTGTGGCTGGGCGTGGCCGCCACGCTGCTGGCGGCGGCCTACGGGCTCTTCCGCATGGACGGCGCGCCGCTGTTCAAGCGCCGCGCAAAGACGGGTGCCGCGCCCGTGCCGGCTACGCCGCTGGGCGCCAGCGCCACGGTGGCCGCTGCCGCGCTGCCGGCCGCGCGCCCCGAGGCTGCGCGCGGCGCGCAGTTCTGGGCCATGGCGCGCTTCGACGCCCGCGCGGTGTTCCGCAGCCCGGCGTTCTTCGTGCTGCTGGCCATCGGCGTGCTCAACAGCTGGGGTGGTCTCTGGTACGCCAACCAGCTGTACGGCACCGAGGTCTACCCGGCCACACGGCTGATGGTGCAGGCGCTCGAAGGCTCGTTCTCGATCATCCCGATCATCATTGCCATCTTCTACGCCGGTGAGCTGGTATGGCGTGATCGCCAGCAGCGCATGCACGAGATCGTCGACGCCACCGCAGCGCCCGACGCCGTGCACCTGCTGCCCAAGGTGGCCGCGATCGTCGGCGTGCTGGTGGTGTGCAGCGTGGTGGCGGTGCTCACCGCGGTGGTGGTGCAGCTGGTGCGCGGCTACACGCAGTTCGAGTGGCTGGCCTACCTGAACTGGTACGTGCTGCCGCAGACGGTGACGGCGGCGCTGCTGGCCGTGCTGGCGGTGTTCGTGCAGACGCTGGTGCCACACAAGATGATCGGCTGGGCGCTGATGCTGCTGTACGTCGTCGCCTCGGTGGCGTTCACGGCGGCCGGCTTCGAACACAACCTGTACCAGTACGCCGGCACGCCCCCGGTGCCGCTGTCGGACATGAACGGGCAAGGGCACTTCTGGATCGCCCGCGCCTGGTTCCAGGCCTACTGGGCGGCCTGCGCCGTGGTGCTGCTGATGCTGGCGATGCTGCTGCGCCGGCGGGGCGCCGAAGCAAAACTGCGCCCGCGCCTGGCGCGGATGCCGCAGCGGCTGCGCAGCCCTGCGGGCGCGGTGCTCGGCACCGCGGCCGTGGCCTGGGTGGGGCTGGGCGGCTGGATCTTCTACAACACCAACGTGCTCAACGAATACCTGCCACGGCCGGCATCCGAGGCCCGACTGGCGGCCTACGAGCGCGCGCTCATCGGCTACGAGAAGACGCCCACGCCCAAGGTGCGCGACGTCACGCTGAAGGTGGAGCTGTTCCCGCGCGAGCGGCGCGCGCTCACCGAGGGCCGCTATGTCATCGAGAACGACACGCGCCAGGCCATGGCCGAGGTGCACGTGCGGTGGGGCGCGCCGCTGAAGATGCTGGCGCTCGACCTGCCTGGCGCGACCGTGGCACGCGAGTACCCCGAGCACCGCTACCGCGTGCTGAAGCTCGAGCCGGCGCTGCAGCCCGGCGAGAAGCGCACGCTCAGCTTCCGCACCGAACTGGCCGACGTGGGCTTCCGCCACGGCGCGGGGCAGAACCGCATCGTCGACAACGGCAGCTTCCTCAACAACTTCGAGGTCGCGCCGGTGCTGGGCATGGACCGCAGCACGCTGCTGCAGGACCCGAACAAGCGCCGCAAGCACGGCCTGGAGCCCGAACTGCGCATGGCCAAGCTGGAGGACCCGGCGGCCAGCAGCCACCACTACCTGCGCCGCGACAGCGACTGGGTGAACGCGAGCCTGACGCTGGTGACCGACGCCGACCAGACGCCGGTGGCTCCGGGCGTGACGGTCAGCGACACCACCGCCGGCGGCCGCCGCACGCTGGTCACGCGCACCGAGGCGCCGATCCAGCACTTCTTCAGCCTGCAATCGGGCCGCTACGCCATCACGGCGCGCCAACACCAGGGCGTGGAGCTGAGCGTGTACCACCTGCCGCGCCACAGCTACAACGTGCCGCGCATGCTGGACGCGATGGCGGCCTCGATCGACCTCTTCAACAGCGCCTTCTCGCGCTACCAGTTCCGCCAGGCGCGCGTGCTGGAGTTCCCGGCCTATGCCGACTTCGCGCAGGCCTTCGCCGCGACGATGCCGTATTCCGAGGGGGTGGGCTTCCTGATGAAGCACGACGACCCGGACAAGATCGACATGGTCACCTACATCACGGCGCACGAGGTGGCTCACCAGTGGTGGGCGCACCAGGTCATCGGGGCCGATCGGCAGGGCTCGACCTTCCTGTCGGAGAGCTTCGCCCAGTACAGCGCGCTGCTGGTGATGGAGAAGCTCTACGGCAAGGACCAGATCCGCCGCTTCCTGAAGTACGAGCTCGACCGCTACCTGCGCGCCCGTGGCGGTGAGCGGCTGGAAGAACTGCCGCTGGCGCGCGTGGAGAACCAGCCCTACATCCACTACCAGAAGGGCACGCTGGCGATGTACTGGCTGAAAGAGGTCGTGGGCGAGCCGGTCGTCAACCGTGCGCTGCAGCGGCTCATCGAGCTGCACGCCTTCAAGCCGGCGCCGTACCCCAGCTCGCTGGACTTCCTGCGCCTGCTGCGCGAGGAAGCGGGCCCCGCGCACGAGGCGCTCATCACCGACCTGTTCGAGCGCATCGTGTTGCTCGACGTGCGCGTGGACGAGGCCCGCGCCGAGCGCCAGGCCGACGGCCGCTGGGCACTGACGCTCAAGGTGAAGGCGCACAAGCGCGTGGCCGACGGCCGCGGCGTCGAAACCGAGGAACCGCTGGACGAGCCCTTCGACGTGGGCGTGTTCACCGCCGAACCCGGCCGCCCGGGCTTCAAGGCCACCGATGTGCTGCTGCTGCAGCGCCAGCGACTGAAGAGTGGCGAGCAGGAAGTGAAGCTGCTGGTCGAGCGCGAGCCGGCCTGGGCCGGCGTGGACCCTTACAACAAGCGCATCGTCCGCAACAGCGACGACAACCTGAAGGCCGTGACGCTGGCCCGCTGAGACGCCGCGCGGGTTCGGCCAGCGGTCAGCGCCTGGGCAGGCCGAACCAGGGCCTGAGCGGCCCGGTGTGGCGCAGCAGCCGCCAGGCCAGAAGCGCGAGCAGCAGCGTCAGGCCACCGATCAGCGCCGCCTCGGCGGCGGGGTGCAGGGCGCGGGGCAGCAGGGCCGCGGCCAGCGCGATGATCAGCGTCTGGTGCAGCAGGTACACCGGAAACACCGCCTCGTTGAGCGGGGCGCGCCAGGGGTGATCGTGGTCGAGGTGCCGGCGCGCAAAGCCCAGCAGCGCCACCACGGTGCTCCACTGCTGCACGGCCCAGGCCGCGCGCTGCGCCTCACGCCAGGCCTCGGGCACCGCGGCGCCGCTGCGCGCGTGTTCCACGACGAGGCCGATGCTCCACCACGCCACCAGGGCCAGGGCCAGTGCCGGCCAGCGCCAGGCCACGAGCCGATCGAACAACGCCGGCGTCGCCGCCAGCCCGGCGCCGAGCAGGAACACGGTCAGGAAGCTGGCGTGCTGGTAGATGTCGTCCACCAGCGCGTTCGTGCTGCCGAACAGCGGGTACAGCGTCACGCGCCACAGCGCCAGCGGCAGCATCGGCAGCAGCCACAGCTGCCAGCCCGCCAGGCGGCCGAAGCGCTCGGCCAGCCCCTCGCGCCGCTCGGGCCCGAGCCACCGCGCCAGGCCCAGTGCGAGCGCCGTGTAGACGAAGAGGTAGGGCAGGAACCACAGGTGGTTCCAGGTCGGCAGCACGAGGCAGCGGCCGCCGGGGCAGAAGCCGTGGAAGCCGCTGAAGTACAGGCCCAGGAACTCGAGGTAGCTGCCGGCGTAGCCGAGCTTCTGCCCGACCTCGAACCAGGGCTGCGGTGGCACCACCAGCAGCACGCCGGTCAGCAGCGGCAGCAGGAGGCGCGCCGCGCGCTCACGCAGCAGGCCTGCCGGGCGCGCGCGGAACATCCACACCGTGGCCGCGCCCGCCAGCACGAACAGCAGGCTCATGCGCCAGGGGTTCGACAGGCGCATCAGCGGCTCGATCAGCGTCGAGGCCGCGGGCGACTTGAGGTGCCAGTCCCAGCTCACGTACAGCATGCCCACGTGGTAGGTCAGCAGCAGGCCGAACGCACCGATGCGCAGCCAGTCGAGGAAGAACTGTCGTTGGATGCCCGGCCGGGGGTGCATGCCCTCGACGCTAGCGCATCGCGGGTGGCAGGTGGCGCGCCAGCAGGGCGTGCAGCTGCGCCAGGCCGAAGGGCTTGGCGAGGTGGTCGTCCATGCCGGCCTCGAGCGAACGCTCGCGGTCGCCGTCCAGCGCGTTGGCCGTGAGCGCGATCACCGGCAGGCGCGGCCGGCCGTGCTCGGCCTCCCAGCCGCGCAGGCGGCGCGTGGCCTCGAAGCCGTCGAGCCCGGGCATCTGGCAGTCCATCAGCACGAGGTCGTGCGCACCGGGCAGGCGCTGCAGCTCGGCCAGCGCGGCATGGCCGTCGGCCACGCCCTGCACGGCCAGCCCCAGGGCCTGCAACGCGGCTTCGGCAACCATCGCATTGACCGGGTTGTCCTCGGCCAGCAGCACACGGCCGCGCAGCCGGGGCGGCGGCAGGCCTGCAACGGCGGTCGCCTCCGTCGCGCGCACGGGCTGCTGCGCCGGCGGCAAGGGCAGCGCCAGTTCGAACAGCGCGCCGCCTTCGGGCGCCTGGCCGCAGCGCAGCGTGCCGCCCATCTCGCGCACCAGTTCCAGCGAGATCGACAGGCCGAGCCCGGTGCCGCCGTGGCGCCGCGCAAACGAGCCGTCGAGCTGCTCGAAGGCTTCGAACACCCGCTCGCGCGCCGCTTCGGGCACGCCGGGGCCGGTGTCGGCCACCGCCAGCTGCAGCGGCCCGCCCGGGCTCAGGTGCGCCGACAGCCGCACGTGCCCCGCGGGCGTGAACTTGACGGCGTTGCCCAGCAGGTTGAGCAGCACCTGGCGCAGCCGCGCCTCGTCGCCGTGCACCGGGCAGGGCGAGGGCAGATCGAGCTCGACGCGCATCGCCAGGCCGTTGTCGTCGGCCTGCACGCGGGCCAGCGCGGCACAGGCCTCGAGCGCCTCGCGCAGGTCGAAGTCGTGCCCGTGCAGCCGGAGGTGGCCACTCTCGATGCGCGAGTAGTCGAGCACGTCGTTGATCAGCGCCAGCAGGTGCTCGCCCGTGCGCTGCAGCGTCTGCAGACGCTCCTGGCGCAGGCCGGGCGGGCCGCCCTCGTCCTGCCGCAGCATGGCCGCCAGGCCCAGGATGCCGTGCAGCGGTGTGCGCATCTCGTGGCTCATCGTGGCCAGGAAGCGCCCCTTGGCGGCCGCGCTGCGCTCGGCGAGGTCGAGCGCGTCCTGGCGCTGCGCGGCCAGCTCGTCGGCCCCGAACTTGAGCCGCAGCATCGCCGCGGTGTGCGCCGACGCGCGCCGGCCCTCCACGAACACCAGCGCCAGGAACACCGCCATGCCCGCACCCAGGTACAGCGAGACGCGGTCGCCGTGCACCAGCTGCATCACCATCGCGGGCAGCAGCACGGGCACGGTCAGCGCCAGGGCGGCGCGCAGCGTCGCGGCCAGCACCACCAGGGCCACCGAGGCGATGCCCAGCAGCGTGGCCACCAGCACGGTTTCGAGGACCTGGTCCTGCGCCGGCAGCAGCCAGGTGCCCAGCAGGCCGAACACGGCACCGTCGCTGGCCAGCGCCATCAGGAACGGGCGCTCCCAGCGCAGGGCGCTCGACGGGCCGTCGCGGTCGTAGCGCCAGGTGAGGATGATCCGCCAGGTCGTCACCGCGGACTTCAGGCCCAGCCACACCATCAGGGCCCAGGGGGCGACCGAGCCCCACAGCAGCCAGACGATCAGCAGGCCGACGGGGATGCCCAGCAGGTTCGTCGAGCGCGAGCGCTCGAACACCAGCGCCGCGACGGCGGCGCGCACCTGGCGGTCGAGGTCGGCCGGCGGGCGGCCGGCGGAGGGTGATGGTTGGACGCGTGTCTCCATGGGCGGGGCCCGATCGCTGCGGGCTCGCGGGGCCAGCCCCCGTTTTCGGGAAACTGGCATCCTGCACGACTGTATCGGCCTTCCGGGGCCGCGATGGAGCGCACCGCATGCATCAGTACGAACGCGATCTCGACCGCCACGCGGCGAACTTCACGGCCTTGTCGCCGGTGGCCTTCGTCGAGCGCAGCGCCGAGGTCTTCGGCGACCTGCCGGCCGTCGTGCACGGCGCGCGCCGCCACACCTGGGCGCAGTGCCGCGAGCGCAGCGCGCGGCTGGCCGCCGCACTGCGCGCCCTGGGCGTGGGCCGGCTCGACACGGTGACGGTGATGCTGCCCAACACGCCCGAGATGGTGGAGGCGCACTACGCCGTGCCGGCGCTGAACGCCGTGCTCAACACGCTGAACACGCGCCTGGACGCGCCGCTGCTGGCCTGGCAGATGGCGCACTGCGAGGCCCGGGTGGTGATCACCGACCGCGAGTTCGCGCCGGTGATGGCGCGCGCGCTGGAGATCCTGCGCCGCGAGCACGGCCGCGAGCCGGTGGTCGTCGACGTCTGCGACAGCGAGTACACCGGCCCGGGCGAGCGCATCGGCACGCACGAGTACGAGGCGCTGCTCGCCGCGCACGCGCCGCTGCCGCGCCTGGAAGGCCCGGCCGACGAGTGGGACGCCATCGCCGTGAGCTACACCAGCGGCACCACGGGCGATCCGAAGGGCGTGGTCACGCACCACCGCGGCGCCTACCTCAACGCCGTGGCCAACGTGGTGACCTGGACGATGCCGCAGTTCCCCACCTACCTGTGGACGCTGCCGATGTTCCACTGCAACGGCTGGTGCTTCCCGTGGACGGTGGCGCTGCAGGGCGGCGTGCACGTGTGCCTGCGGCGCGTGGAGGCCGGCGCCATCCTCGGCGCGATGCGCGAGCACGGTGTCGACCACTACTGCGCCGCCCCCATCGTGCACAACCTGATCATCAACGCCGACCCGGCGCTGCGCGAGGGCCTCCGCGCCGGCGTGCGCGGCATGGTGGCCGGCGCGGCGCCGCCGGCGGCCATGATCGAGGGCATGGCGCAGATCGGCTTCGACATCACGCACGTCTACGGCCTGACCGAGGTCTACGGTCCGGCCAGCGTGGCCGTGAAGCGGCCGTCGTGGGCGGCCGAGAGCCTGTCGGAGCAGACGCGCCTGAACGGCCGCCAGGGCGTGCGCTACGCGCTGCAGGACGGCATGACGGTGATGGACCCCGCCACGATGCAGGAGGTGCCGGCCGACGGCACCACGCTCGGCGAGATCATGTTCCGCGGCAACATCACGATGAAGGGCTACCTGAAGAACCCCAAGGCCACCACAGCGGCCTTCGAGGGCGGCTGGTTCCACACCGGCGACCTGGCCGTGCTGGAGCCCGACCGCTACGTGAAGATCAAGGACCGCAGCAAGGACATCATCATCAGCGGCGGCGAGAACATCAGCTCCATCGAGGTGGAAGACGCCCTCTACCGCCACCCGGCCGTGCTGGCCTGCGCCGTGGTGGCGCGGCCCGACGCGAAGTGGGGCGAGACGCCACTGGCCTATGTCGAGGCCAAGCCCGGCAGCACCGTCACCGCCGAGGAACTGGTGGCGCACTGCCGCCAGCTCCTGGCCGGCTACAAGGTGCCGCGCGAGATCCGCTTCGAGGCCATCCCCAAGACGAGCACCGGCAAGATCCAGAAGTTCGAGCTTCGCCAGCGCGCGAAGGCCGGTGCCTTGCCGGCGGACGGCTGACTCACGCCGCGATCACGCCGCGATCACGCCGCGGGGTGCGTGGCCGGGACGTCGCGAGCCACGCGGCCGTCGACGATCTCGACGATGCGGTCGCAGCGCGCGGCCAGCCGCGGGTCGTGCGTGACGACGAGGAACGAGGTCCCTTCGTCGGCGTGCAGGCGGCGCATCAGGCCGAACACCTCGTCGGCCGCGGCGGTGTCGAGGTTGCCGGTGGGCTCGTCGGCCAGCACCAGCGCCGGTTGCAGCACCAGCGCGCGGGCGATGGCCACGCGCTGCTGCATGCCGCCGCTCAGCTCGCGCGGCTTGCGGTCCATGGCGGCGGCCAGGCCCACGCCGGCCAGCAGCGCGCGGCCGCGCGCCCGCAGCGCCGTGCTCACGCGGCCGTCGCGCGCCAGGGCGGGCAGCGTCACGTTCTCCAGTGCCGTGAAGGCCGGCAGCAGGTGGTGGAACTGGAACACGAAGCCCAGCGTCTCGCGGCGCAGCCGGGTGAGCCCGTCGTCGTCCAGGCCCTCCACGCGCTGGCCGGCCAGCGTGTAGTGGCCGGCCGTGGGCGGCTCGAGCAGGCCCAGCAGGTTGAGCAGCGTGCTCTTGCCCGAGCCCGAGGGCCCGATCAGCGCCACGAACTCGCCGCGGGCCAGCGTGAGGTCGATGCCGTGCAGCACCTCGACCTCGCTGGGCAGGCCGATGTTGTAGCGCTTGCGGACGCCGCTGAGCGCCACCAGCGGCGGGCTGTCGGCCGCGCTCACGAGCGCATCGCCTGGGCCGGGTCCATGCGCGCGGCGCGGCGCGCCGGGGCCACGGCCGCCAGCACGCCGGCCAGCGCCGCCACCAGCGCCACCTGCAGCGCCAGGCCCGGCGGCAGCGTGATGTTGAACAGCGGCGCGCCATCAGGCCCGCGCACCACGCGCGTGAACAGGAACACCAGGCCCGAGGCCAGCACCACGCCCATCGCGCTGCCGGCCACACCCACCAGCGCGCCCTGCAGCAGGAAGACACGCAGCACCTGGCCGCGCGTGGCGCCCATCGCACGCAGGATGCCGATCTCGCGCTGCTTCTGCACCACCGACACCACCAGCACGCTGGCGATGCCCAGCACCACCACCAGCATCACGACGGCGCGGATGATCCCGGTGCTGATGCTCTGCGCGTTGAGCGCCGAGACCAGCTGGCTGTTGGTGTCCTGCCAGCTCTCCACCTTGTAGGGCAGCTGCGTGGCCAGTGCGCGGGCCAGATCCTGCGCGGCCCACACGTCGTGCAGCGTGATGTCGATCTGCGTGGCGCCGCCGGGCAGGTCGAGCAGGGTCTGCCCGGTGCGCAGCGGCACCAGCAGCGTGCGGCGGTTGAGTTCGCGCACGCCCAGGTCCACGAGGCCCGTGAGCCGCAGCACCTCGCTGCGTGTGCCGGTGCTGAGCGTGAGGCGGTCGCCCACGCGCAGGCCCAGGTCGCTGGCCAGCGTGAGGCCGGCGATGGCCTCGCCCGGGGCCAGGCGCAGCGTGCCGGCGACGAGCTTGCTGCGCAGGCCGACGACGCGTTCGTAGCGCTCGATCTCGACACCGGCCACCGTCACGGCCCGCGTGGCCTCGCCGCGCTGCGCCAGTCCTGAGCCGGCCACGAGCGGCGAGACCGCGGCCACGCCGGCCTCGTGCTCCAGCCGGGCCACCACCAGCGGCCAGTTCGACAGGTTGCGCAGCCGCTGGGCGCGCGGCTGCAGGTCGCTGAACGCAGGCCCGCCGGCGGCCGGCGGCAGCACCGGGGTCACGCGCTCCTCCAGCGGCGTGATCACCACGTGGGCCTGGGCGCCGAGTGTCTTGTCGAGCGTGTTGCGCTGCAGCCCGGTGACGAGGGCCGAGATGTAGGCCACCACGGCCACGCCGGCGGCCACGCCAAAGACGATGAGCAATGTCTGGAAGCGCCCCTCGCGCAGGAAGCGAACCGCCACCGTGAACTCGAAGCCGATGCCGCGCATGGTGGCGGGCGCCGGCGCTCAGGGCACGGTGCGTGGCGACACGCGCGTGCCGGGCGCGAGCGCCGGTTCGAGCAGCAGCGTGTCGCCGGGGGCTAGGCCGGCGGTCACCTCGACCTGGTCGAGCGTGCGCAGGCCCAGCGCCACGCGGCGCTCGGTGGCGCGGCCGTTCACCGCCACCAGCACGTGCGCCCCGGTCTCGGTGGCGCCAGGGCGCAGCGCGCTCAGCGGCAGCACGAGCGCCTGGGCGCGCTGCCCCGTCACGGCCTCGACCGACAGCGTCATGTCCTCGCGCAGGAAGGCCGGCACCGCGCCGGTGGGCGTGAACACCACCTCCACGGCGCCGCGCGCCGCGTCGACCGCTGGCGCCACGCGCGCCAGCACGGCGTCGAAGGGCTGATGCGGGTAGGCGTCGGCGAGCACCCGGGCCGGCTGGCCCACGCGCAGCTGCCCGAGGAAGCGTTCATCGACCTGCGCGACCAGCTCCGTGGGCCCGGTGACCGCCAGCGTCAGCAGCGCGCGGCCGGGCTGCACGATCTGCCCTGGCTCCACCTGCCGCGCGATGACCCGGGCCGCCGCGGGGGCGCGCAACGTGGCCTGCTCCAGCCGGGCCCGCGCCACCTGCACGGCGGCCTCGGCCGCGCGGCGCTGCGCCTCGACGCTGGCCGACTCGGGGCCGTCCGCGCGGTAGGCCTGGGCCTGGGCCTGCGCGCCGTCGCGTTGCGCGGCGGCGACGGCCAGGCTGCGCTGCGCCTCGTCGAGCCGCGACGGGCTGATGAAGCCCTGCTCGACCAGCCCGCGCGAGCGCGCCAGTTCGCGCTCGGCGGTGGCGCGCGTGGCCTCGGCCTGGCGCAGCGCGGCATCGGCACCGGGGCGCGCCACCGCGCCGAGGCTGTCGCGGCGCGCCTGCGCCTGGGCCAGCGTGGCCTCGGCCTGGCGCAGCGCGGCCACGAGCTCGGCGTCTTCCAGCTGCACCAGCACGGCGCCGGCCGCGACCTCGTCGCCTTCGCGCACCGCCACGCGGGCCACGCGGCCGGTGAGCGTGCTGCCCAGTTCCACGCGGGCCGGTGTCTGCACGCGGGCGCTGAACTGCAGCGTGCGCTGCAGTGGCCGGGCCTGCAGCACCACGGCCTCGGCGGCCACCGGGCGCGCGCGCCAGCCCAGCGCGGCGGCGCCGGCCACCAGGGCCACGGCGAGCACCGCCAGGCCAAGGCGCCGGCCATGCCCACCGGTCAACGGCGCGGCGGCAGGCGGTGGGGCGGGATCGGGGGGGAGGGCGCTCATGCAGGCTCGGCTCGGGGCATGATGGCACCGCCAGCGCGCGCGGCCCTTGCACAATGTCAACGACCGATGGAGACACCGATGACGGCTGAACCCCTGGTGCTCGCCAGCACCGACGACCGCGGCGTCGTCACCCTCACGCTCAACCGGCCGCAGGCCTTCAACGCGCTGTCCGAGGGCCTGCTCGAGGCGCTGCAGGCGGCGCTCGACCGCGCGGCGGCTGACGAGCGCACGCGCGTCGTCGTCATCGCCGCGGCCGGCAAGGCCTTCTGCGCCGGGCACGACCTGAAGGAGATGCGCGCCGAGCCCTCGCAGGGCTACTACGAGCGCCTCTTCGCGCAGTGCGGCCGCATGATGATGACGATCCAGAAGCTGCCGGTGCCGGTGGTGGCCCGCGTGCAGGGCATCGCCACGGCGGCCGGCTGCCAGCTGGTGGCGATGTGCGACCTGGCCGTGGCCGCACGCGGCACGAAGTTCGCCGTCAGCGGTGTCAACCTCGGCCTCTTCTGCAGCACCCCGAGCGTCGCGCTCAGCCGCAACCTGCCGCGCAAGGCGGCCTTCGAGATGCTGGTGACGGGCGACTTCATCGACGCCGACGAGGCCCCCGCGCGCGGGCTGGTGAACCGCGTCGCCGAGCCCGAAGAGCTCGACGCCGAAGTCGAGCGCCTGGTGGCCCGCATCGTGGCCAAGCCGAAGGTGGCGCTGGCCCTGGGCAAGCAGCTCTTCTACCGCCAGCTCGAGGTGGGCATCGAAGCCGCCTATGGCGACGCCGGCCGCACCATGGCCTGCAACATGATGGATGCCAGCGCGCTGGAGGGCGTGCAGGCCTTCATCGACAAGCGCCCGCCGAACTGGTGATCCATCGGCCCCGCTTGCCGTTCGTCGGCGACGGGCGATCGGCGCGGGCCCCGTCGGCATCATGGCCGCCATGAACACCACCCCCCGCCTCCTCCGCGCGCTGCCGGCCTTGCTGGTGGCCAGCCTGCTGCACGCCGCGCCCGCCTGGGCGCAGCGTTTTGCCGTCACGCCGTCGGCCGAGTTCCTGCCCGGCGATCCCGTGGCCATCGTGATCGAGGGCCTGCCACCCGGCGGCGAGCTGCAGCTGCGGGCGCGGCGCAGCGTGGCCGAGTGGACCGGCGCCCGCCGCGCCTACGCCAGCGAGGCGCGCTTTCAGGCCGATGCCGCCGGCCGCCTGGACCTGGCCACCGCCGCGCCGCTGGCCGGCAGCTACAGCGGCGCCGACCTGCGCGGCCTGTTCTGGAGCATGGTGCCGGCCGCGGGCGGCGAACCGCCGCTGCCCGAGGGCGAGGTGCAGCTCGAGGCGCGCAGCGCCGACGGTGCCCGCGTGCTGGCCACGCAGCTGCTGCGCCTGCGCGCCGCGCGGCCCGACGTGCAGTCGCGTGAGGCCGCGCCGCTGGCCGGTGCACGCTTCTTCGTGCGGCCGGGCGGCGGCCCGCGGCCGGCGCTGGTGCTGCTGGGCGGCAGCGAAGGCGGCGGCCTCGTGCTGCGCGACGGCCCGGTGTGGGCGTCTCGCGGCTACGCGGTGCTGGCGCTGCCGTACTACTCGCCACCGGGCTGGGGCCCGGCCGGCCCCGTGGCGCCCGAGATCCCGGCGCTGCCGCCGGCCTTTGCCGACATCCCGGTGGAGCGCCTGGAGCAGGCGCGCGAGTGGCTGGCGGCGCAGCCCGAGGTGGACGCTTCGCGCATCGGGGTCATGGGCACCAGCAAGGGCGCCGAGTTCGCGCTGCTGGCCGGCACCAAGATGCCGTGGATCCGCGCCATAGTGGCCGTGGTGCCCACCGACGTGGTCTGGGAAGGCTGGGGCCCGGGCGTGGCGCCGGGCACGCGGCCCAGCTTCGCGTGGAAGGGCCAGCCCTTCGCCTTCGTGCCCTACAAGGACTTCGACAAGGAGTTCGCCGGCTTCCAGACCGGCGCCGACGTGAGGATCCGCCGCCCGCAGGATGCCGGCCGCGCCGCCAACCCCGAGCGGGTGGCGCCGGCGCGCATCCCCGTGGAGACCATCGCCGCGCCCGTGCTGGTGATCGGCGGCCACGACGACCAGGTCTGGGACAGCGGCGGCATGGCCGAGGCCATCGTCAAGGCGCGGGCCGCCGCCGGCCGCGTGACCGAGGCCGTCATCGACCGCGAGGCCGGGCACTTCCTGGGCGGCACGGGCTGGAGCCCCACCACGCAGTACAACGCCGGCCCTTCCAAGAGCGGCGGTACGCCGGCGGCCAATGCCCGCACGCAGGCCCGCGCCTGGGCTGCGACGCAGGACTTCCTGGCGCGCACGCTGCGGCCCTGACGCCGGGGCGGGGACGGCACCGCCGCGACAATCGCGGCATGGACCACCCGATCGAATGGCTGCCCGCCGAGGGCGACCCGGCACAGCTGATCCTGCTGCTGCACGGCTGGCGCTCCGATGCCACCGCGCTGCTGCCGCTGGCGCAGGCGCTGCGCAGCCAGTTTCCGCAGGCCGCCATCGTGGCGCCCGATTCGCCCACGCGCTGGGGCGAGCACCCCACGCAGCGCCTGTGGTACGGCATCGACGGCCTCACGCCCGAGAACTGGCCCGCCCGCGTGGCCGACTGCCTGCCGCCGCTCCTGCAATGGGTGCGCGCGCAGCAGCGCCGGCTGGGCGTGGGCGCGGCGGCCACGGCGCTGGGCGGCTTCTCGCAGGGCGGCATCCTGTCTCTGGCGATGGCGATGGCCAGCGACGGCCTCGTCGGCCGCGTGCTCAGCTTCGGCGGCTGCCTCACGGCCCGGCCCGACACCGCGCCCCGGCTGACGACGCTGCACCTGTTCCACGGCGCCACCGACGAGGTCATCCCCGCCGACGGCTCGCGCCAGGCGCTGGCCTGGATGGCCGAGCTCGAGGGCGACGCCACGCTCGACGTGGCCGCAGGCATCGGCCACGAGCTGCACCCCGTGCTCATCGAACGCGCGCTGTGGCGGCTGACGCACCACATCCCGCAGCGCACCTGGCAAGAAGCCCTCGGCGGGGCGCCTGCGCGGCCCACACACTGACACAGCATCCATGCTCTTCCTGATCTCCCCGGCCAAGACGCTGGACTACGACACCCCCGTGCCGGCGCCGGTGGCCCGCAAGGCCACCGAGCCGCTGTTCGTGTCGCAGGCGGCCGAGCTGATCGGCGTGCTGCGGCGCCAGACGCCGCGCCAGGTGGCGGCGCTGATGGACCTGTCGGACAAGCTCGCCACGCTCAACGCCGAGCGCTACGCCGCCTGGCAGCCGCAGGCCACGCCCGGCAACAGCAAGCCCGCGGTGCTGGCCTTCGACGGCGACGTCTACGACGGCCTGCAGGCGAAGACGCTGAAGACCGCCGACCTCGCCTGGGCGCAGGAGCACGTGGTCATCCTGTCGGGTCTGTACGGCGCGCTGCGCCCGCTGGACCGCCTGCAGCCCTACCGGCTGGAGATGGGCACGGCGCTGAAGACGCCACGCGGCAAGGACCTCTACGCCTTCTGGGGCGATGCCGTGGCCAACCACCTGAACGAGCGCCTGGCCGGCGAGCGGGCGCCCCTGGTGGTGAACCTGGCGTCGCAGGAGTACGCCCGCGCCGCGCTGCGGCCGGCGCTGCGCTCGCGCGTCGTGGACTGCGTGTTCGAGGAGCTCAACCCCGACGGCCGGCCGCAGGTGATCAGCTTCTTCGCCAAGAAGGCGCGCGGCCTGATGCTGCGCCACGCCATCACCAAGCGCGCCCGTTCGCTGGCCGCGCTGAAGGACTTCGGCGCCGAGGGTTATGCGCTCGACGAGGGCGCCAGCACCGACGACCGGCTGGTCTTCCGACGCCCCCGCCCGACCGGGCCCGCGCCAGAATAGCGGCATGAGCTCGACCGCCAGCACCACCACCGCCAAGCCGCAGTCCGTGACGCCGGAGCTGCGCCGCTGGATCATCGAACAGGCCGAGGCCGGCTGCCGGCCGCAGGACGTCATCCAGGCCATGATCACCAGCGGCTGGCACGAGGACGTCGCCATCAAGGCCATGGAGCACACGCTGCGCGAGCACCTCGCCAGCCTGCCGCCCGACGAGAGCGACCTGCCGCCGCCGGTGCCGGTGCCCGAGCCGCCGCTCGCGGGTTCGCCGAGCGAGATCGTGGTCGAGGGCCACGTCGTGAAGGTGCTGACGACGATGAAGCACCCGCGCGTGGTGGTGTTCGGCGGCCTGCTCACCGACGACGAGTGCATCGGCCTGATGAAGCTGGCCGACCCGCGGCTGAGCCGCAGCGAGACGGTGGACAACGCCACCGGCGGCAGCGAGATCAACCCCTCGCGCACCAGCGACGGCATGTTCTTCGAGCGTGGCGAACACGATCTCATCGCGCGCATCGAGCGCCGCATTGGCGGGCTCCTGGGCTGGCCCGTCGAGAACGGCGAGGGCCTGCAGATCCTGCGCTACCGGCCCGGGGCCGAGTACCGCCCGCACCACGACTACTTCGACCCCGTGCACGCCGGCAGCGGCAAGATCCTGGCGCGCGGCGGGCAGCGTGTCGGCACGCTGGTGATGTACCTCAACACGCCCGAAGGCGGCGGTGCGACCACCTTTCCGGAAGTCGGCCTCGAAGTGGCGCCGGTGCGCGGCAACGCGGTGTTCTTCAGCTACAACCGCGCCCACGTGACCACCAAGACGCTGCACGGCGGCGCCCCGGTGCTGGCCGGCGAAAAGTGGGTGGCGACGAAGTGGCTGCGCGAGCGCGAGTTCATCTGAGGCTGCGGCCGGCGTGAAAGGCGGCACGGCGCTTCACGTGCGTTAACCCGCTGGAAGCGAGGCGTCACGGCAGGCGCTGCAGCATGTCGCCATGACCCACGATCGCCGCTCCATCGGTCTGGCCTTCCTCGCCGCCTGCACCACCGTTTTCACCACCGCCTGCGGTGGCGGCGGCGGGGGTGACGCGCCACCGCCGGCCGCCGCGCCGGCATGCAGCGGGCAGGGCGCGCTGCCGACCCAGACCCTGGCCTACCGCAGCGTGCCCGGCGTGCCGGCGGATCAGCTGTCGCTCGACCTCGTGCTGCCGCGCCGCGACGCCGGCTGCCCGGCGGCGCCGCTGGTCGTGTACTTCCACGGCGGCGGCTACGCGCTGGGTGACAAGGCGCAGCAGGTGGCCGACAAGATCGCGCTGTTCACCGCCGCGGGCTGGGGCTTCGTGAGCGTGAACTACCGGCTGTCGCCGCTCCCGGTGCGCCTGGACGACCCGCTGCGCGTGCGCTACCCGGTGGCCCAGGGCGACGGCGCGGCGGCGCTGCGCTTCCTGGCCGACATCGCCGGCGCGCAGGGCCTGGACCGCAGCCGGCTGCTGCTGCTGGGCCACAGCGCCGGCGCGCATCTGGCCGCGCTGCTGGCCACCGATGCGCGCTTCCTGGCGGCCGAGGGGCTGCCGCTGGCGGCGGCGCGCTGCGTGGCCCTGCTGGACACCGAGGCCTACGACCTCGAGGCGCTGGTGTCCGGCGGCGGCGACGACGCGCAGCTGTACCAGAACGGCGTCGGCACCGAACCCGCCACGCTGCGCGAGGCCTCGCCGTTGCGCCACGTGGGCCCGGGGCGTTCGCCACACTGGGTGGTGACCCGCGGCCTGGCGTCGCGCCAGGCGCAGGCCCGGGCCTATGTCGACGCGCTCACCGCCGCGGGCGTGGCCGCCACCCTGCAGGTGGCCACGGGCTTGAGCCATGCCGAGGTCAACCAGGCCGTCGGGCAGGCCGGCGACACCGTGATCACGCCGGCACTGATGGCCTTCTACGGCAACTGCGTCGCGCGCTGAGCCCAGGCGGCGACCACCACGGCCGCCGAGGTCGACGCGAGCAGGCTGCCCGCCACCCGCCAGCCGTAGCCGCGGCCGCCGGCGGTGAAGGCCGCCACGGCGCGCACGACCGCGTTGGCCGAGACCGCCGCCACGAGCCCTTGCAGCAGCGCCGGTGCCCCAATGGCACCACGCGAGTGCAACGAGGCCAGCGCAGCCACGGGGGCGTGGGCGTCGGCCAGTGCGGCCAACGCCGTGCCACCGAGCAGGCCGAGCGCGCCGAAGCGCTGCTGCGCCCAGGCCACCGCCACCGACACCACAGCCAGCAGCGATGCCAGCGCCACGGCCTCGCGCAGGCGCAGCGGGCCCCGCGAGGTGTCGGGCCCGGCCGGGCCGGCGGACGGCTCGGCCGCCGGTGCCCGCCACGCCATCAGCGCGGCCAGTGTCGCGGCCACGCCGGCGCCGGCCAGGGCCGCCGGCAGCACGGTGGTGAGGGCCGCGGGCGCCAGCGCGGCCACCAGCAGCGCGGCCTGCAGCCAGGTGGCGGCCGTCGAGGCCACGGCGCCGGCGCTGGCGGCCGCCAGCGGGCTGCCCGAGCGCACGCGCGCGCCCATCGCCACGATGCTGGCGGTGCTTGACACGAAGCCCGAGAACAGGCCCGCCAGCGCCAACCCGGCGCGCGCCCCCATGAGCCGCCCGGCCACATGGCCCGCGGCCTGCAGCGCCAGGATCAGCACCACCGTGAGCAGCAGCGTGCGCGGCGCCACCGGCACCCAGGGCTGCAGCGCCGCCGGTGGCGTGGCCGGTGCCAGCGGCAGCAGCACGAGGGCCAGCGCCGCCAGGATCAGCGCGTCGTGCAGCTCGGCCTCGGACAGCGCCTGGGTCGCAAAGCGGTGCAGCCGCTCGCGCGCCGCCAGCAGCGTGGCCACCACCACCGCCGCGCCCGCGCCGAGCGCCGGCGACTGCACCGACAGCACGCCCACGAGGTAGGTGACGAAGAGCGCCAGCTCGGTGGTGAGGCCGGGGTCGGTGTCGGCTGCAGCCGCGCCGGGCAGGCGCAGACTGCGCGCGTAGGCCACCACGGCCAGCAGCGCCACCAGCGCCGCGCCCAGCACCACCAGCCAGGCCGTGCCGAGCGCCATTCCCAGCGCCTGCGCGAGGCCGCCGGCCAGCGCCACCAGCGCGAAGCTGCGGATGCCCGCGGCCTGCACCTGCGCGGCGCCGCGGCGGCGGCGCTTGCGGCGCTCGCGCTCCAGCCCGATCAGCAGCCCGGCGCCCAGCGCCGCGGCCAGGCCCAGCGCCGTGGTCGCGGTGGGCCCGGCCGTGGCCGTCAAACCTCGGTCTCCTCGCCGTGCTGCGGCACGCGCACGCGCCAGCCCAGGCGGTTCTGGATCTCGCCGCGCAGCGTGTCGGCCGCGGTGGGCTCGCCGTGCACCACGAAGGTCTGCGCCGGCGCCTGGCGGAAGTGGCCCATCCAGGCCAGCAGCTCGCCGCGGTCGGCGTGGCCCGACAGGCCGCCGAGCTGCGAGATGCCCGCGCGCACCGGCACCATCTCGCCGTGGATCTTGACCTCGCGCTCGCCGGCCACAAGGCGGGCGCCGCGGCTGCCGCCGACCTGGAAGCCGGCGAAGACGACGTGGTGCCGTGGGTCGGGCAGCAGCGCCTTCAGGTGGTGCAGCACGCGCCCGCCGGTGGCCATGCCGCTGGCGCTGAGGATGACCATCGGTACGGGTGACGCCGCCAGCCTCTGGCTCTGCGCACCGGTGGTGATGAGGCGCACGCCGTCGGCCAGCGTCTGCGCTTCCTTGCGGCCGATGCGCAGCAGCGCCGCGTGATGGCGGTACAGCTCGGTGGCCTGCTGGGCCATCGGGCTGTCCAGCACGATCGGCAATCTCGCCGGGATGCGGCCGGCGCGCTTGAGGCGCTGCAGCACGAGCAGCAAGGCCTGCGCGCGGCCCACGGCGAAGGTGGGCAGCAGCACCGAGCCGCCGCCGTGCACCGTGCGGTTGATCAGCTCTTCCAGGCGCGCCTCGGCGTCTTCGGGCTCGTGGTCGCGGTTGCCGTAGGTGCTCTCGACGATCAGCGTGTCCGCGAACTCCGGGGCCTGCGGTGGCGGCATCAGCAGGTCGGCCTGCCGGCCGACGTCGCCCGAGAACACCAGCCGGTGCCCGTTGCGGCCGGGCTCGCGCAGCGTCACGGCACAGGCGCCCAGCAGGTGGCCCACCGGCGTGAGCGTCAGCGTGTGGCGGGCCAGCGCGCCGTCGGGGCTGAAGGCACGGCCCGGCGCCACCGGCACCAGCAGCGCCAAAGCGCGCAAGGCGTCGGCGCGGGTGTACAGCGGCAGCGCCTTCTCGTGCCGGCTGTAGCCGTAGCGGTTGGCGCGGCGTGCGTCTTCTTCCTGCAGGTGGGCGCTGTCGAGCAGCAGCACCTTCAGCAGCGCGCAGGTGGCCGGGCTTGCGTAGACCGGGCCGCGCCAGCCATGGCGCACGAGCGCCGGCAGCCAGCCGGAATGGTCGAGGTGCGCATGGCTGATCACCACCGCGTCGGCCTCGCGCAGCGGGCCGGGCTCGGCCCAGTTGCGCTCGCGGTGCAGCTTCCAGCCCTGGAACAGGCCGCAGTCGAGCAGCACGCGTGCGCCGGCGCTGGTGACGAGGTGGCGGGAGCCCGTCACGCCGTCGGCGGCGCCGAGGAAGCGGATCTTCACGGGCCCGCCCCGGCGCGCTGCAGCGCCGCCGAATCGAGCACGGTCACACCCTGTGCAGCGGTGGGCAGCGTGCGCACCAGCGCCCGCGCCACGGTGGCCGCGGCGATCGGCCGGTAGCCGGCGGGAATGAGCGGCCCCAGCCAGCCGGCCACGCGCTCGCCCCAGCGCTCGCCGGCTCGCTCGGGCTGGCCGAGCGCGGTGCGGTCGCCCAGCAGCAGCGAGGGCCGCGCGATCACCAGGTGCTCGAAGCCCACGCCGCGCAGCGCCTCTTCGGCCTCGCCCTTGACGCGGCTGTAGAAGTTGCCCGAGCGCGCACTCGCGCCCAGCGAGGAGACGATGCCGAAGCGCTGCACGCCCGCGGCACGGGCCGCCCGTGCGAAGGCCAGCACGGCGTCGAAGTCCACCGCGCGGAATGCGGCCTGCGAGCCGGCCACCTTGATGGTGGTGCCCAAGGCGCAGAAGGCCAGCGTGGCCGTGGGCAGCGAGGGCAGGGCGCCGAAGTCCACCACCTGGATCGTCAGGCCCGGGCGCGGCGCCGGCACGGCCCGGCGCACCAGCAGTTGCATCGGGCCGGGCCACTGGCCGGCGATCTCGCGGCCCACCAGGCCGGTGGCGCCGGCCAGCAGGGCCAGGCCGGGAAGAGGCGGTGTCATGCGACGAGCATAGCCCCGGGCGCGGGCCTCACGGGGTGCGCTCGATCAAGTCCCAGCGGTTGCCCCAGGGGTCGGTGAACACGACGACGCGGCCATAGGGCTCGGCGCGCGGGGTCTCGGCTCGGCGGCCGCCGTGCGACTCCAGGCGGGCCAGGTCGGCATCAAGGTCGTCGCTGTGCAGGAACAGCCACACGCGGCCGCCACCCTGGCCACCGACGAGCGCGCGCTGCGCGTCGCTGGCGGCGCGTGCCAGCAGCAGGCCGGCGCCGCCGGCGGCCGGGCCCACCACCACCCAGCGCTTGCCGCCGCCCAGGGCCACGTCTTCGCGGCAGATCCAGCCCAGGCCCTCGGTGAAGAAGGCCAATGCCGCGTCGTAGTCGGGCACCAGCAGCGCGGTCAGGGCCAGTCGAGGTGTCATGGTGCGTAGGATAGGAGTGCGGCGCGGCGGGTCTGTCACGCCAGTTTCACGATCGCGCGCCACCGTCGTGGGTCGTTCAGATCATCACCAGAAAGCACCATGGCCAAGGACTTCGACCGCATGGAGGACAGCAACCGCTCCTCCAACCCCACGATCCACGAGGTGTCGGCGCTGCGTCGCCGCACCTTCATCCACGGCGGCCTGGCCGCCGCCGCCAGCAGCCTGCTGGCGCCGCTGGCCGGCTGCGCCACCGGGGGTGCGGGCGTTGCATCGGGGCCGCTGCTGGGCTTCAAGAGCGTGCCGGTGTCGACCGCCGACACCGTGACGGTGCCCGAGGGCTACAGCGTGCAGGTGCTGGCGCCCTGGGGCGAGGCCGTGGGCCTGTCGGGCGAAGACCCGGCCTTCAAGTTCGACGCCAGCAACAGCGCGGCCGAGCAGGAGACGCAGGTCGGCATGCACCACGACGGCATCCACTTCTTCCGCCACCCGCTCACGCCCGACAGCAACACCGCCGGCCTCCTGGTGATGAACCACGAGTACGCCGACGACGGCCTGCTGCACACGGACGGCATGGCCACCTGGAACGCCGCCAAGGTGCGCAAGGCGCAGGCGGCGCATGGCGTGTCGGTGCTCGAGGTCGAGGCCAAGGACGGCCGCTGGAGCATCGTCAAGCCCAGCCCCTGGGCGCGCCGCATCACGGCCAACACGCCGATGGCCTTCGGCGGCCCGGCCGCCGGCCATGCGCTGCTGCAGACGCGCGCCGACCCGCGCGGCGTGCGCCCGCTGGGCACGCTCAACAACTGCGGCAGCGGCATCACGCCCTGGGGCACCTACCTCACCTGTGAAGAGAACTTCATCTTCTACTTCAAGGGCCCGGACGCGCCGAGCCCGCACGAGGCGCGCTGGGGCCTGCGCCGGGGCGACCCGGTCGGCTACCGCTGGCACGAGCACGACGAGCGCTTCGACGCCACGAAGAACCCCAACGAGCCCAACCGCTTCGGCTGGATCGTCGAGATCGACCCGTTCAACCCGAGCAGCACGCCCGTGAAGCGCACCGCGATGGGCCGCGCGGCGCACGAAGGCGCGACAGTCGCGGTCACGAAGAGCGGCCGCGCCGTCGTCTACAGCGGCGAGGACGCGCGCTTCGAGTACATCTACAAGTTCGTCAGCCGCGACACCGTCAAGCCCGGTGGCGCCGCGGCCAACGCCACGCTGCTGGACCACGGCACGCTGTACGTGGCGCGCTTCGACGCCGACGGCAAGGGCCGCTGGGTGCCGCTGGTGCACGGCAGCGGGCCGCTGACGGCGGCGAATGGCTTTGCCGACCAGGGTGAGGTGCTGATCAAGACACGCCAGGCCAGCGACCTGCTGGGTGCCACCAAGATGGACCGCCCGGAGTGGATCGACATCGACAAGGCCGGCTGGGTGTATTGCACGCTCACCAACAACAGCAACCGCGGTGGCAACAACCTGCCGGGCACTGACGCCGCGAACCCGCGCGCCAACAACACGATGGGGCACATCATCCGCTGGAAGGAAGACGGCGACTTCGACGGCGAGAGCTTCCAGTGGAACCACTTCGTGCTCGCCGGCGACTCCACGCTCGAGCGCGCCGAGGCCAAGGGCAACGTCAAGGGTGACGCCTTCGCCTGCCCCGACGGCCTGTGGACCGACGCGCGCGGCGTGCTGTGGATCCAGACCGACATGTCCACCAGCGCCATGGGCCGCGGCGACCTGAAGAACCTGGGCCACAACGCCATGCTCGCGGCCGACCCTCGCAGCGGCGAGATCCGCCGCTTCCTCACCGGCCCGGCGGGCTGCGAGATTACCGGTGCCACCGCCACGCCCGACGGGCGCGCGATGTTCATCAACATCCAGCACCCGGGCGAAAGCCCCAGCGAGCGCAGCGACCCGGCGGCGCCACGCAAGGTGAGCAACTGGCCCGACCAGCGCCCGGATGGTCGTCCGCGCAGCGCCACGGTGGTGATCCGCAAGAACGACGGCGGGCTGATCGGCACCTGAGGCGGCACCTGGCGCGGCACCTGATGCGCCGGCTGGGCGCCGCCACCCGCGGCGGCGCTCAGCGGAACTGCCCGAGCATCCGTTCCAGCGTCATCTGGAACGGCACATCCAGCGCCGGCAGCGTGAGCAGCAGGCCCACCAGGCCCACGCCCAGCGTCACCGGAAAGCCGATCGCGAAGATGTTGATCTGCGGCGCCACGCGCGAGATGGCGCCGAGCACCAGGTTGACGAACAGCAGCATGCTCAGCAGCGGCAGCGCGATCCACAGCCCGGTGCCGAAGATCTCGGCGCCCCAGCGCTGCGGCTGCACCTGGCGCAGGAAGGCAAACGGCTCCGGGCCCACGGGAAAGGCCTGGAAGCTCTGCACCAGCGCGGCGATGACGACGAGGTGGCCGCCGCCGACGATGAACAGCCACGCCACCATCGTGCCAAAGAAGCGGCTCGTGGCCGTGGCGGTGGTCGCGCTGATGGGGTCGAAGAAGCCGGCGAAGTTGAGGCCCATCTGCAGGCCGATGATCTCGCCGGCGAACTCCACCGCCGCGAACACCAGCCGCACCGCGAACCCGAGGCACAGGCCGATGACGAGCTGCTGCGCCACCAGCGGCAGCACCAGCGGGCTGTCGAGCACCAGCGCCTCGGGCGGCAGGGCCGGCAGCGAGGGCTGCGCCGCAAACGCGATGAAGCCCGCCAGCGCGATGCGCACGCGCGTCGGCACCGTGCGCGTGCCCAGCACTGGCAGCGCGGTGAACAGGGCCAGCGCGCGCAGAAAGGGCCAGACCAGCGGCGCCAGCCACTGCAGCAGCTGCGCCTCGGTGAAGGTGAGCACGGCGCCCCTCAGCCCACGGCCGCCGGAATGCCCATCAGCACCGCGCGGATGTAGTCCACCAGGGTCGACAGCATCCACGGCCCGGCCACGGCCAGCACGATGACGGCGCCGACGATCTTGGGCACGAAGCTCAGCGTGGCCTCGTTGATCTGCGTCGCGGCCTGGAAGATGCTCACCACCAGGCCCACCACCAGCACCACCAGCAGCACCGGGGCCGACACCATCAGCAGCATCCACAAGCCCTGCTGGCCGGCGGCCAGCACCTGGGTCGAATCCATGTCCGTGCCCTTCCTGGGTCAGGTTCGCGCGCTAGGTGACGAAGCTGGCGGCCAGTGAACCCAGCAGCAGGTTCCAGCCGTCGGCCAGCACGAAGAGCATCAGCTTGAAGGGCAGGGCCACCAGCACCGGGCTCAGCATCATCATGCCCAGGCTCATCAGCACGCTCGCGACGATCATGTCGATGATCAGGAACGGGATGAAGATCATGAAGCCGATCTGGAACGCGCTCTTCAGCTCGCTGGTCACGAAGGCCGGCACCAGCACGCGGAAGGGCGCGTCCTCGGGCTTGAGATCCTCGGGCAGCTTGGCCAGGCGGCCGAAGAGGGCCAGGTCGCTCTGCCGCGTCTGCTTGAGCATGAAGCTGCGCATCGGCTTCAAACCCTCCTGGAAGGCCGTCTCGGCGTTCATCTGCCCGGCGGTGTAGGGCTGCCAGGCCTTCTGGTAGACCTCGTCGAAGGTGCCCTGCATCACGAAGAAGGTGAGGAACAGGCTCAGGCCGATGATCACCTGGTTGGGCGGCGCGGCCTGCGTGCCCAGCGCCTGGCGCAGGAGGCTCAGCACGATGACGATGCGCGTGAAGGCTGTCATCAGCAGCAGCACCGCGGGCAGAAAGCCCAGAGCGGTGAAGACCAGCAGCGTCTGGATCGGCACCGAGTAGCTGGTGCCGCCCGGCCCCTGGCCCACGACGATGGGCAGCGTGCCCGGCGCGGCCTGCTGCTGCGCCCAGGCCGTGCCGGCGCCGGCCGCGAGCGCCAGCGTCAGCAGCAGGGCGCGGGCGCCGTGCGCGGCCAGGCGGCCCTCAGCGCGGCGCACCCGGATCTCCGGTGCCCTTGAGCCGGCCCAGCAGCTGCGCAAAGGCGGCGGCCGGCGGCGGCGGGGTCGCCTCGGGTTCGTCCCCCTGCGGCACCATCGTGTGCAGCGTGCGGATGCCCTGCGCCGTGACGCCCAGCACCAGCCACAGGCGCTCGTCGCCCTGGCCGACCTCGACGGTGACGAGCCGGCTCTGCGGCGCCAAAGGCAGCGTGGCCACGAGGCGTGGCGTGCCGGCACGGCCCTGGCCGATGCCGCCGAGCGGCGTGCGCTTCAGCAGCCACAGCGCCAGCGGAATCAGCGCGATGACGGCGCCGAACCACAGCAGCGAGCCCCATCCTGGTTGCACGGTCCGGGCCTCGGTCAGATCTTCGAGAGGCGGCGCATGCGCTCGCTGGGCGTGACGATGTCGGTCAGTCGGATGCCGAACTTGTCGTTCACGACCACGACCTCGCCCTGCGCGATGAGGAAGCCGTTGACCAGCACGTCCATCGGCTCGCCGGCCATCGTCTCCAGCTCCACCACCGAGCCCTGCGCCAGCTGCAGGATGTGCTTGATGGGGATGCGCGTGCGCCCCAGCTCCACCGTCAGCTGCACGGGGATGTCGAGGATCATGTTCAGGTCGTTGCCCGCAGGCCCGACCGGCGCGTTGTTGAACTTCGTGAACTCGGCCGGCGCCACGCTCTCGGCGGCCGTCACCTCGCTGGCGACCTCGCTGCCGCCGCCGCCCTTGCTCTCGGCCAGCGCCGCCGCCCACTCGGCGGCCATCGCGTCCTCGGGGGACATCTCGCTCTGGGGTTCGCTGGACATCATTGGTCTCCCAGCCAGCCGGCTGTGTTGCTGGTGATGAGCTTGTCGATCTTGATCGAGTAGCGCTTGTTCGAGGTGCCGTAGTGGCAGTCGAAGACGGGCACGCCATCGACCTTGGCCTGGATCATGGGTTCGAGGTCAAGCTCGATGAAGTCGCCGGGCTTGAAGGCCAGCAGCTGCTCCACCGTGGCGCCGGCGTGCGCCAGCTCGGCGACGAGGTCGACCTCGGCGCTCTGGATCTGCTGCTTCAGCAGGTTGACCCAGCGCCGGTCCGGCTCGGCGCTGTCGCCCTGGATGGTGCTGTAGAGCACGTCGCGGATCGGCTCCAGCGTGCTGTAGGGCACGCAGAAGTGGATCGAGCCGGTGACGTCGCCCAGCTCCAGCGTGAAGTGCGTCGACACCACGATCTCGCTGGGCGTGGCGATGTTCGCGAACTGCGGCTGCATCTCCGAGCGCTGGTACTCCAGCTCCACCGGGTAGATGCCGGTCCAGGCCTTGCGGTACTCGCCGACGATGGTCTCGACCAGGCGGTAGATCACGCGCAGCTCGGTGGGGCTGAAGTCGCGGCCCTCGATGCGGGTGTGGAACTTGCCGACGCCGCCGTACAGCGCGTCGATCACCGCGAACACCAGGCTCGGGTCGCAGACGATGAGCCCGCTGCCGCGCAGCGGCTTCACGCTCATGATGTTGAAGTTCGTCGGCACGACGATCTCGCGCAGGAAGGCGCTGAACTTCTGCACCTTGATGCCGCCGATGGAGACTTCCGGGCTCTTGCGGATGAAGTTGAACAGGCCGATGCGGATGTTGCGGGCGAAGCGCTCGTTCACCACCTCCATCGTCGGCATGCGGCCGCGGACGATGCGTTCCTGGCTCGAGAGGTCGTACTCGCGGATGCCCGAGGTGGGCGCCTCTTCCTGCTCGAGCTTCTGGCTCTCGCCGGTGATGCCCTGCAGTAGCGCATCAACTTCGTCTTGGGAGAGGATTTGCTGATTCATGGCGAATCACCGATCTGCTTCAACAGCGGGCTCACTGGACGATGAAGGTGGAGAACAAAACCTGGGTGACCGGGCTGACCACGGCCGGCTTTTTCTTCTTCTTTTTCTTTTTCGGCGCCGCCTCGTCTTCGTGCTCGTCTTCGTCCTCCAGCTCGATGCCCATGGGGCGCACCGATTCACGCAGGACCTCGCGGGCCAGCTTTTCCTTGCCTTCGCGGCTCAGCAGCTCGGCCGACGTTTTGTGTGAGAGCACCATCAGCACATTGCTGCGGATGGCGGGCAGGTAGGCCTTGATCTGATCGGCGGTCTTGGCGTCGATCACCTCCAGCGTGATGCCGACCTGAGCAAAGCGGTCTACATCCTTGTCGGACAGATTGACGGTGAAGGGGTCCAGGGGCACGAACACCGGCGGTGTGCCCGGCTTGGGCGCGGCATGGGCCGGCGCTTCCTGGTGTGAGGGCGCGGCTTCGCCGCCCTCTTCGTCATCGGCCGGGGCCTTTTTCTTCATCAAGAGCAGGGCAGCGCCGCCGCCGCCCAAGACCAGCACGAGCACGGCCGCGATGATGATGATCAGCTTTTTGTTGCCTCCGCCTTTGGGGGCTTCAGCGGGCGCAGCGGCCGGTGTAGACATGAGGACTCCTGTGCTTCTTTTCTTCAACAAGCCCGCTGCGACGCTGGCACATGGGTGCCGGGGCGCTGCGGCCATGGGTCGGGTTGGAGCTGATTATTGATGCTGCCATCCTGTCCCAAGGGGAGAAAAGGCCGACCGGTGCTCGTCATTTCGGTGCCGCCTCGGCCGCTTGTTTCTAGGCGTACAAATCGACCACGCCCTGGCTGCGTCGCATGGGGCCAGGGCTGGCCGCCAAGTCTGATCCCGCGCCGTCCACGCGCATCTCGCGGCGGCTGCCGCGTCCGTCGGCCTTGCGGCCCTCGTCGCCGCGCGACTCGGCTTGCGCCGATGGGTCTCGGGCTTGCTGGAACACGCCGCCGCCGCTCAGCGTCAGGCCGCTGTCACGCAGGGCGGCCGCCAAGTCGGGCAGGCTTTGTTCCAGCACCTGGCGCGTCTCGGCATGCTCGGCATGGAAGGAAATCTGCGCCTGCTGGCCCTCCAACACGATCTGCACCTGCACCGGGCCCATCTCGGCCGGGTTCAGGTGGAGCTGGGCTTCTTGCACGCCATCGGCGGCCAGCACACTGAGCCTCGCGCCTAGCTCGGGGGCGAAAGCCGGGGCATGCAGGGGCGACTGCAGGTGCAGCTGGGCGCCCTCGGCGCTGCTGTTGTTGGCCGAAGCGGGGGCAGTGGCGTCGGCGGCCTGGCTGCGGCTCAGCGCGTCCAGCCCTGTGGCCGCCTGTGCTGCGGTCAAGGCTGTGGGAACGGGGCTGCTTGCATCCGGAGTGCCGCCAGCGCCCTGCAGCATGCGGGCGAAGTTGCTCCCTTCGCTGTTGGCCAGGGGCAGCGGGCCGGCCGCGCCTGTAGCGGCTTGGCTGGTGCCCGCGGCATTCAGGTCCTTGCCGAACACCTGAGCCTGGGCGCGGTCCACGGTGCTGGCGCGTCGGCTGCCGAGATCGCTGGCCCCGGGGATGCTGTCGCGGCGCATGCTGCGGCTGCCGTCCGGGCGGGCGGCGAAGGGGGCGGTGCTGGCGTCGAGTTCACCCGTCTCGCCGGGCCGGCCGCCGCGAGCGGCCTCGATGGCGAGTGCGTCGGAATCGCTATCTTCTTCCTGGTCCTCAGGCTGTGCCTGCTCTCGGCCTTGGCCGTTCCAGGCCTGCGTGTCGCTGCGCGGTGTGCTGGGCTCGGCCGTGGCTGGGGCTTTGGCGGCGGCAGCGGTGTCGCCACTGCGCTCATCGGCTGCGGGCTTGCGGGTGCTGGCGCTGCTGCGATCGAGCTCGGCACCGGTGTCGCTGCCGCCCGATTTGCTGGGGGGCTGCGCATTCAAGGCCTGGCGCTCGGCTGCGCCTGCGGCTTTGGCACCGGACTGATTCTGGGCGCGGCGGGCGGCCAGTTTCTGATCCTGGCTTTGGGTTTCGCTGCGGCGCTCGGCCAGTCGCTCGGCGCTGCGGTCGGGCGTGGCAGGCCGCAGGGCGGCGGGTGCCGAGGCGGGCGCTGTGGGCGCTGCTGCGGTCGCCACCGTGGGCTTGGGTGCGGCGGCGGCCACATCCAGCTTGTTCAACATCTGCTTGAACTGCAGCGCGGTTTCTTCGCTGCTGGCGCTGGGTGTGAACCGTGGGGCCGAGGCGCCAGATTGACGCAGAGCGGCCACGCGGGCGCTGTCCTGGGCGGCCAGCAGTTGGGCGTTCAAAGGGCTGGACATCGGGGCACTCCTGGCTTGCGCAGCCGGCTCAGGCGCTCAGGCGCACAAAGGGGTTGGCGCTGGCGTAGGCGGCGCGCGAGGCCTGCTCGTCGGTGGCCTTTTGTTCCTGGCGCTGGGCGCTGCGGCTGATCTCCAGGCGGCGCCGCTCCAGCAGCTTGCGCACCGAGGCCACGCGCATCTCCAGCGCTTGCAGCTGTTCGCGTGCGTTTTGCACGCGCTGGTCGGCGAATTCGGCGATGTGGCTTTGGCTGGTGATGGCGTCGTTCAGGCGCATGCCGAAGTTTTGGTAGCAGCCGACGATGTCCATCGTGCCCTGGCGCGCGAACTGTTGGCTCCAGCGCAGCTGGTAGTCGTTGCGGTACTGGGCCAGATCGCCATGCTGGGCGCGGGCGCGATCGGCGCGGGCCTGGGCGTCTTGCAGCTGGCGCAAGCCCTCGTCACGTTCGGCCTCGGCCCGTTCGAGCAGGATGCTCAGGACCTGGAGATTGCTGGAACTACTGCTCATGTAGCGATCCTCGGTAAAGCGGCGAGGTCCGATGCGGACCCCTGGTGTATCGGCAGAATTCAGGCGTCCTTGATGACGGCCGACAGCTGGCGAACGCTGTCAGCCAGCAAGGCCGGGCTGTGCATGTCCTGCTGCAGCAGGCGGCTGATGTCGGGGTGCAGGCGCACGGCCAGGTCCAGTTCGTGGTCATGCCCGGGCGCGTAGGCACCCAGCTGGATCAGGTCGCGGGCCTTGTTGTATTTGGCGAGCAGCTGGCGGCAGCGGCGGGCGGCGTCGATATGGCTTTGTGGCGCCACATTGGTCATCACCCGCGAGATCGAGCGTTCGATGTCGATGGCCGGGTAATGGCCGGCCTCGGCCAGCTCACGGCTCAGCACGATGTGGCCGTCCAAGATGCCGCGCGCCGCATCGGCGATCGGGTCTTGCTGGTCGTCGCCCTCGCTGAGTACGGTGTAGAAGGCGGTGATCGAGCCTTCGCCCGGCAGGCCGTTGCCGCTGCGCTCCACCAGCTGGGGCAGCTTGGCGAAGCAGCTGGGCGGATAGCCCTTGGTGGCCGGCGGCTCGCCGATGGCCAGGGCGATCTCGCGCTGGGCCATGGCATAACGGGTCAGCGAGTCCATCAGCAGCAGCACATGCAGGCCTTG
>JAIXTY010000215.1 GCA_027483705.1 Rubrivivax sp. | reverse complement strand
CCGGCCCTGCAGGTGCACCGCCGGCGTGCCGGGGCCGGCCTGGGCCAGCATCTCGGCGGTGGTGCCGGTGGCCTGAACGCGACCGCCGGCCACCCACAGTGCCTCGACCTCGGGCGAGGCCGGATCCTGCGTCGTGACCCGCCCGCTGTGGAACACCGCATCCATGGCGGTGGCGCCTCAGTGGCCCTCGCTGGCGTTGAACATCGACTTGGCGTAGATCAGGCCGAGCCCGTAGCTGCCACCGTACTGCGTGGCGATGCCGGTGGTGCTGGCGTAGGTGTCGCCGCGGGCCCAGTCGCGTTGCAGTTCCAGCAGGTACTGCAACGAGGTCATCGGCCGCGCGCCGGCCTGCACCATGCGGTCCATCGCGCAGCTGTGCGCCTCGGCCGAGACATCGCCGCAGGCATCGGCGATGACGTAGACCTCGAAGCCCTGGTCCAGCGCCGACAGCGCCGGGCCGACGATGCACACGCTCGTCCACAGGCCCGCCAGCACGATCCGCGGGTGGCCGAGCGCGTTCACGCGCACGGCGATGCGCGGGTCTTCCCAGGTGTTCATCGTCGTGCGGTCGATGACGTCGGCGTCGGGCAACGCGCGCTTGATCTCGTCGAAGACCGGGCCCGAGAAGCTCTTCTCGGCCACGCTGGTGACGATGGTCGCGACGCCGAACGAGGCCGCAGCCGAGGCCACGAGGGCGGCGTTGTTGCGCAGCGCGATCGCGTCGATGGACTTGGTGGCGAAGGCCATCTGCGACTGGTGGTCGATGAGGATCAGCGTGTGGTCCTTCGGGTTCAGCAAGGTCTTGCCGGGGGACGCGTTCGCAGTGACGGTGAACATCAGGGGCTCCAGGGTGTTGAGGAAGGTGCCTGTGACTGGGCGCTGTGGCGCGCATCGTCGGGGCGTGCAAAGAGCGTAGGTAGCGCCCCGGCACTGAACAAGGCGCGGGCTGGATCACTCCGATCCACTGGTGGAACAGCCGGCTGGCGGGCGCGACGAATAATCGGTGGGCACAGGCGCGTGCACACGTCGGCCCGGCGGGACACGCCGGCCCGCAACCGGGAGACCGAGCCATCTACGACCTGAAGCAGATCCAGGTGTTCGTCAGCGTCGTCGAGCAGCGCGGCATCCGTGCCGCCGCCGAGCGGCTGGGGCTGGCGCAGTCCAGCGTCAGCCGGGCCGTCAGCGCCACCGAGGCGCGGCTGGGCGTGCGCCTGATCGAGCGCTCGACGCGGGCCTTCCGCGTCACCGAGGTCGGCCGGCTCTACTACGAGCAGTGCCGCGCCGCGCTCGACCGCATCGCGCAGGCCGACGTGCTGGTGCAAGGCCGCCGCAACGAGCTCGCCGGCACCCTCCGCGTGAGCGCGCCGGTGGTGATGGGTGCCTACCTGCTGAGCCAGGTGGTGCCGGCATTCCTGTCGCGCCACCCCAAGGCCCGCGTGCAGCTGGACGCGTCCGACCGGCTTGTGGACCTGGTGCCGGAAGGCATCGACCTGGTCGTGCGCCTGGGCCGGCCCGCGGTGGCGTCCGGCCTGGTCACTCGGCTGCTGGCCACGCCCTCCGCCGGCCTGTACGCCAGCGCTGCCTATCTGGGCGAGCACGGCGTGCCGCGCACACCCGCCGACCTGAACGCGCACCGCCTGCTCACGCTGGGCGGCACCGACATGCCCACGCACTGGACCCTGCGCCGGGGCGAAGAGCAGGTGCAGATCCGCACGGCACCCGTGATGCACACCAACGACATGCCCACGCTGCTGGCCGCCGCCACGCAGGGCTGCGGCATCTGCACCGCGCCACACTTCGTGTGCCAGCGCGAGCGGCTGCGCGACACGCTCGTGCAGGTGCTGCCCGACTGGCAGACCGACGCCATCGAGGTGCGCACGCTCTATCCGTCGCGGCGCAGCGTGACGCCGCTGCTGCGGGCCTTTGTCGACCTGCTGGCCGAGACCGCCGCCCAGTCCCTGAACGTCGAGCCGCCGCGCGGCGCTTGACGCACGCGGCGGCCGGCTGAACGCTGCACTGCGCATGCCCGAGGCGTGCCTGGACCGATCCGCAGCGCCGGTTCAGCGAGGCAACTGCATGCCGCGGCCGTCGGGCGTGGTGTCGTCGACCGGGCCGACGGTGGACGCCGGCCAGTGCGCCTGGATGATCTGCATCATCCCCTTGCCGTGCGGGCCGGCGAAGTCCTTGCCCAGGTCGGTCAGCGCGTTCAGCCAGCCCACCGGCACGGCGCCGGCCATGATGAGGCGCTGGATCGCCGCGTCTTCGGCCAGCTTGCTGTTCGTGCTGGAGGCGTCGACCACGACGTACACGTTGTAGCCGTTGCGGATGAGGTCGAGGCTCGTGTGCAGCGTGCAGTTGTCGATGGAGATGCCACCGATGATCACGTTCTTGCGGCCGGTGTCCTTGAGCCACTTGGCGAAGTCGGGCGCGTAACCCGTGGGCGTGGAACGCGGCGCGAAGGTCTTGCCGCCGGCCGCGATGACGGCCTTGATCTCGGGCAGGAAGGTGCCGTAGTAGTCGTTCTCTTCGCCCATCACGGCGACGGGCATCTTGAACAGGCCGGCGAACTTGGCAAAGGCCGCCACGTTGTTGCGGTACTGCTTGCCGGGGATGGTGTTCATCAGGTTGTCCAGGCCCGTCACGTAGTCGACATAGACGAGCACGGCGTTCTCCGGCGTCAGCGCCGTCAGCGCGGCCGTGCGCGCAGGCGCGCTGGCTTTCGACTGCGCCGTCACGGTGGCGGGCATGGCTGCCAGCGCCAGCGCAGCGACGGCACTCAACAGCGCGGTATGCAGGGTTCGGTTCATGGCGAGAGGCTCCAGAGGCGTTGACAGATGAGCGAATGGTCAACGCCACCGCCCCGCAGCGGTACGGACAGACGGCGAGTCGGCCGGCCGCACGGAGGTTGGCATCCGGGCTGCCCCGGAAGAGGCAGCCGCCGCCTCGTCTTCAGGGCTTGCCGACCTGCCAGCCGCCGCCCAGCGCCCGGTACACGTCCACCAGCGCCGTGGCGGTGGCGGTATCGGCCTGCGTGAGCTGGTCGCGCGCGCCCAGCAACTGGCGCTCGGCGTCCAGCAGCGCGAGCTGGTCGATGCCGCCGACGGCGTAGCGCTTGCGCGCGATATCCGCCGCCTCCTGGGCGGCGTTGGCCGCGGCCAGCAACTCGGCGGCCTGCTCGGCCTGGCGCGTGTAGCCGCCGAGCGCGTTCTCGGCCTCTTCCAGGGCCGTCAGCACCGTCTGTTCGTAGACGAGCAGGCTGCGCTCCGAGCGCGAACGGGCCGCGCCCACGCGGGCATCGGTGCGGCCGAAGTCGAACGCCGACCAGCTCAGCGACGCGCCGAGCGACGCCACGGCGGCACCGCTGCTGGCGAGGTCACCGATGCGGTTGCTGTTCAGGCCCAGCAAGCCGCTCAGGCTCACGCGCGGAAAGCGGTCGGCCATGGCCACGCCAATGTCAGCATGGCTGGCGGCCAGCTGCCGCTCGGCCGAGCGGATGTCGGGGCGGCGGCGCAGCAGCTCGGCCGGCGTGCCCACGGGCCACTGCGCCAGGTTGGTGGCGGGCAGTCGCGGCAGTGGCTGCGGCGCGGCCACCGCCTCCGCCACAAACGGCGCCGGCTGGTTGGTGAGCGTGGCCAGCCGCTGCACCGCGCGCTGCACCTGTGCCTGCAGCGCGGGCACGCTGGCGGCCGTGCTGGCCACGAGGTTGCGCGCGCGCGCGACCTCGAGTGCGGTGCCACGGCCGGCGGCCACGCGCACCTCCGTCAGGCGCAGGGCCTCGCGCTGGTTGGCCAGCGATTCCTGCGCCACCACCAGCCGCTGCTGCAGACCCCGCATCGCGAGGTAGTTCGTCGCCACCGCGCCGGCCACCGCCACCTGCGCGCCACCGATGCCCAGCTCCTGGGCCGTGACGAGCGCCGCGGCCGACTCGCTGCTGCGCCGGTTGCGGCCGAACAGGTCGAGCTCCCAGTTCATCACCACCGACGGCGCGAAGACGGAGCCCGTCCGCTCGCTGCGGCTGCGGCCCGGCTGCTGCCATTCGGGCGACAGGCTGCGCGTGGCATCGGCCTGCGCGCCCAGGCTGGGCCGTGCCTCGGCCACGGTGCCCAGCAGCAGTGCCTGCGCCTCCACCAGCCGCTCGCGGGCGATGCGCACGTCGAGGTTGGCGCTGCGCGCCTGCTGCATCAGCCGGTCGAGCACGGGATCGCCGAACTGCTGCCAGAAGGCGGCCAACGCAGCCTCGTCGGCCGCAGCCGAAGCCGGCGCCTGCGCGAAGGCGGCGGGCATGGTGGCCGTAAGCGGCTTGTAGTCGGGCCCGGACGCGCAGCCGGCCAGCAGCAGCGGCGTCGCCGCGGCCACTGCGGCGAGCCGGGACAGTGCCATCCGTTCACCCATGCTGCGCTCCACCCGGTTGCGCGACGGGCGCCACGCCAGGCTCGGGCGCAAGCCCGGGGGTCGGCTCTGCGGCGGGCCGCCGCCGGCTCAGCAGTACGTAGAACACCGGCGTCAGCAAGAGGCCGAACACGGTGACGCCGAGCATGCCGCTCATCACCGCCACGCCCATGGCGCGGCGCATCTCGGCGCCAGCGCCCGAGGAGATGACCAGCGGCACCACGCCCGCGATGAAGGCCAGCGAGGTCATCAGGATCGGCCGCAGGCGTAGCCGGCAGGCCTCCACCACCGCCTCGACGGCGCTTCTGCCGGCGTCCTGCAGTTCCTTGGCGAACTCGACGATGAGGATGGCGTTCTTGCACGCCAGGCCCACCAGCACGACGAAGGCCACCTGGGTGAACACGTTGTTGTCACCCGGCTCGCCCAGCCAGCCGCTCACCCACACCCCGCACACCGCCGCGAGGATGCACATCGGCACGATCAGCACGATGGCCAGCGGCAGCGTCCAGCTCTCGTAGGTGGCCGCCAGCACCAGGAACACCAGCAGCACGCACAGCGGGAAGATCAGCAGCATGGTGTTGCCGGCGATCTTCTCCTGGTAGACGAGCTCGGTCCACTCGAAGTCCATGCCGCGCGGCAGCGTCTCGCGCAGCAGCTTCTCCATCGCGGCCTGCGCCTCGCCGCTGCTGAAACCCGGCTTGGCGGCGCCGTTCAGGTCGGCCGAGTAGAAGCCGTTGTAGCGGCCCACGCTGCCGGGGCCGAAGGTGTCGCTCACCGTCATCAGCGCACTCAGCGGCACCATGTCGCCGCGCGCGTTGCGGATCTTCAGATTGCCGATGTCCTCGGCCCGCGAGCGGTGCTGCCGGTCGGCCTGCACGATGACCTGGTAGGTCTTGCCGAAGCGGTTGAAGTCGTTGACATACAGCGACCCCAGGTAGGTCTGCATGGTGTCGTAGATGTCGTTGAGGTGCACGCCCATCTGCTTGGCCTTGGCGCGGTCCACGCTGGCCATCAACTGCGGCACGTTGATCTGGTAGCTGCTGAAGAACTGGGTGATCGGGCTGTTCGGGTCGCCGTACACACGGCCCATCAGCTGCCCGATCACGCCGGCCAGCTCGGCCTCGCCCAGCGACGCGCGGTCCTGCAGCTGCAGCTTGAAGCCACCCGCGTTGCCCAGGCCGCTGACCGGCGGCGGCGAGAGCACGAACATGTAGGCGTCCTTGATGCCGCCCAGGCGCTGGTTCACCTGCATCACGATCTCGTCGGCCGACAGCCCCGGCCCGCTGCGCTGCGCGAAGTCGTCCAGGCCGATGAACATCAGCCCCGCGTTCGGCGACGGCGTGAAGCCGTTGATGCTCAGGCCCGGAAAGGCCACCGTGTCCTTGACGCCCGGCACGCCCTGGGCCACGTCGGCCATCTGGCGGATGACGTCGGTGGTGCGGTTCAGCGACGCGCCGTCGGGCAGCTGCGCGATGCCGATCAGGTACTGCTTGTCCTGCTGCGGCACGAAGCCCGCCGGCAGGCGCAGGAAGAGCAGCGCCGTCAGGCCGAGCAGGCCGGCGTAGACCACCATCGTCACCGCCTTGCGCCGCACCACGAGCGAGGTCACGGCCCCGGCGTAGCGGTCGGCACCGCGGCCGAAGACGCGGTTGAAGGCGGCGAAGAAACGGCCGAAGACCGCGTCGATGCCGCGTTGCAGCCGGTCCTTCGGCGCGCCGTGGCCCTTCAGCAGCACCGCGCACAGCGCCGGCGAGAGCGTGAGCGAGTTGAAGGCCGAGATCACCGTGCTGATGGCGATGGTCACGGCGAACTGGCGGTAGAACTGGCCCGACAGACCGCTGACGAAGGCCAGCGGCACGAACACCGCGCACAGCACCAGCGCGATGGCGATGATGGGCCCGGAGACCTCCTTCATCGCCTGGATGGAGGCCGCGAGTGGCGCCATGCCGCGCTCGATGTTGCGCTCCACGTTCTCCACCACCACGATGGCGTCGTCGACCACGATGCCGATGGCCAGCACCAGGCCGAAGAGCGTGAGCGTGTTGATCGAGAAGCCCAGCAGCAGCAGCACGGCAAAGGTACCCACCACCGACACCGGCACCGCCAGCAGCGGGATGATCGACGCGCGCCAGCTCTGCAGGAACACCACCACCACCACGACCACCAGCACCACCGCCTCCAGCAGCGTGGCGACGACGCTCTCGATGCTGCTCTGCACGAAGCGCGTGGGGTCGTAGACGATGGCGTAGTCCACGCCGGGCGGGAAGCTCTGCTTGAGCCGGTCCATCGTCGTGCGCACGTCGTTCGACAGCTGCAGCGCATTGGAGCCGGGCCCTTGGAAGATGGCCACGGCGGCGGCTTCCTTGTTGTTCAGCAGCGAGCGGATGGCGTAGGTGTTGGGGCCCAGCTCGACGCGGCCGAGGTCCTTGATGCGCACCAGCGCGCCGGTGGTGGCGTCGCTGCTGACGATGATGTCGGCGAATTGCGCCTCGCTTTCGAGCCGGCCCTCGGTGTTGACGGCCAGTTGGAACTCGGTGCCCTCCATCGCGGGCTGCGCGCCCACCACGCCGGCCGCCACCTGCGCGTTCTGCTCGCGGATGGCACGTGTCACGTCGGCCGTGGTCAGCTTGCGCGTGGCCAGCTTGGCTGGGTCGAGCCGGATGCGCATGGCGTAGTCGCCCGAGCCGAAGGTGAGCACGCTGCCCATGCCGGGAATGCGCAGCAGCGGGTCCTTCACGTTGAGCGTGGCGTAGTTGCGCAGGTACAGGGCGTCGTAGCGGTCGTCGGCCGACACCAGGTGCACCACCATCGTCAGGTTCGGGCTGCTCTTCTCGGTGGTCACGCCGAGCTGGCGCACCACCTCGGGCAGGCGCGGCAGCGCGCGGCTCACGCGGTTCTGCACGGCGGTTTCGGCGGCTTCAGCGTCGGTGCCGATCTTGAAGCTGATCGACAGCGTCAGCCCGCCGTCGGCCGTGGCGGTGCTGCTCATGTAGAGCATGTTCTCGACGCCGTTGATCTGCTCTTCCAGCGGCGTGGCCACGGTCTGCGCCACCACGCGCGGGTTGGCGCCGGGGTACTGCGCACGCACCACCACCTGCGGCGGCGTCACCTCGGGGTACTCGCTGATGGGCAGGTTGAAGATCGAGATCGCGCCCACCAGCGTGATCAGGATCGACAGCACCGCCGCGAAGATGGGGCGCGTGATGAAGAACTGCGCGATGTTCATGTGCGGCCACCCGGCTTGGCGCCACCTGAGGGCGCTGGGGGCAGCGGCATGCCGCGCTCGTCAACCGGCAGGCGGTTCGGCGCGACGGGCTGGCCCGGGCGCACGCGCTGCAGGCCGCCGACCACGATGTCCTCGCCCGGCTTCACGCCCGACTCCAGCACGCGCATGCCATCGACCAGCGCGCCCAACGTCACCTGGCGCGGCTGCGGCATCTGGTCGGTGCCGACGACCCAGACAAACTTGCGGTTCTGGTCTGTGCCCACGGCGCGGTCGGGCGTCAGCACCATGGGGCGCGGCGCCGAGGTGGTGACGCGCAGCCGCGCAAAGAGGCCCGGCAGCAGCAGGCCGTCGGCGTTGTCGAAGCTTGCGCGCAGGCGAATCGTGGCGCTCTGCGGGTTCAGCTGGTTGTCGATGAAGTCGACGCGGCCTTTTCGCGGCAGGCCCGGTTCGTCGGCCAGGCCCATGCGCACCTCGCGCTGCACGTCGGGTGCGCGGCGCAGGCGCAGAAAGGTCTGCTCGCTCACCTCGAAGAAGGCGTGCACCTTGCCGCTGCCCACCAGTGTCGTGAGCACGCGCTGGTCGTTGACGAAGTTGCCCAGCGTGGCGTCGATGCGCGAGACACGGCCCGCCAGTGGGGCCCGCACCACCGTGTACTCGAGATTCAGCCGCGCCGTGCGCACGGCCGCCTCGGCCTGCAGCACCGCGGCCTGCGCGGTTTCCAGGCTGGCAGCCAGCTGCTCGGCCTCCTGGCGCGACACGGCCTGCTGCGCCAGCAGCGTATTGGCACGCTGCAGCTCCTTGTCGGCCAGGCGGGCCTGCGCGCGCGTGGTGGCCAGCGCAGCCTCGGTGCGTGCCAGCTCTGCCTGGTAGGGGCGCTGGTCGATGGTGAACAGCAGCGCCCCGCGCGCCACGACGGCGCCGTCCTGCACATGCACCTGTTCGATGGCCCCTGCGATGCGTGGGCGGATCTCCACCCGGTCGGCAGCCTCCAACCGGCCGGTGAACTCCTCGACATCGGGCAGCGTGCGCTGCATGGCGGCCGCCACATCCACTGGCACAGCCGGCGGCGCACCGCTGCCCTGCGCTTGGGAATCGCAACCCGACAGCCCGATGAGGGCGATCAGGGCGATGAGGGCGAGCATCGCGAGGGCCGCCTGCCCCCGCGGGGCCGGGAAAGGTACGACAAGGGGTGCGTGGAGGCAGGTCATGCGTGTCGGTGGCCGGAGCGGGTATCTGCCCTACTGTCGTGGGCGCCTCGTGCTGCCGACACCGCCGTATGCCCTGCGGCGCCCTGCCCCATTCGGGAGAGGACCAACCGGCCCCTTGGTGCCGGGTCAGGCCGGGCTGGCCTCTGCATGATCCCGGCATGCCACACCGCTCCATGCACCAGCTCACACGCCGGGCCCTGTGCCTGCTGTCGGTCGGCCTGCTGTCGGCCTGCGCCGCCAAGTGGCAGGGCCCGCCCACGCCGCATTTCGACGGCAGCCGCTTCAGCAACCCGGGGCACACGAAGGACAGCTCGGTGGCCGGCTACCTGTGGCTGCGGCTCACCGGTGCGCAGGCCACCTGGCCCGACAGCGTGCCCGTGGTACCCCAGCCACCGCCGCCGCCCCGTGTGGACGACGGCAGCGCGCGCGTGACCTTCATCGGCCACGCCACGGTGCTGATTCAGGTGGCCGGGCTCAACATCGTCACCGACCCGGTGTGGTCAGAGCGTGCGTCACCCTTCAGCTTCGCCGGCCCCAAGCGCGTGCAGGCGCCGGGCGTGGCCTTTGACGCGCTGCCGAAGATCGACGTGGTGCTGATCTCGCACGACCACTACGACCACCTGGACCTGGCCACACTGAAGCGTCTGGATGCACGCGACCAGCCGCAAGTCATCGTGCCGCTGGGCAACAAGGCGCTGGTTGCCGATGCGATGCCCGCCAGCCGTGTCAGCGAGCACGACTGGGGCGACCGCGTGGCCTTGAAGGGCGGTGTCACCGTCGACCTCGAGCCGATGCTGCACGGCTCGGGGCGCAGCCCGTTCGACCAGCAGACCACGCTGTGGGCGGCCTACGTGGTGCAGGCCGGTCCCATCAAGATCTATCACGTGGGCGACGCCGGCTACGGCAACGGCGCCGTGTACCAGGCCACCGGCCGCAAGTACGGCGGCTTCGATCTCGCCATCTTGCCCATCGGCGCCTACGAACCCGTCTCCTTCATGGCCGACAGCCACATGAGCCCCGCCGAGGCGGTGAAGCTGATGAACGACGTGCGTGCCCGGTCGGCCCTGGCACATCACTTCGAGGCCTTCCAGCTCGGGTTCGAGGCGTACGATGCACCACGCCGTGCGCTGGCCGCAGCATTGCAGGCGGCGCAGTTGCCCGCCGACCGATTCCTGGCCCCGCAACCCGGCCAGGCGCTGCGCATCACGGCCGGTCCGCGCTGAAGCTGCTGTGCTGGTGAGGGCTGGCAAGAGCCGTTCTCCGACGGACGCGTATCGGCAGCGCCCCTCGGGCGCTGCGAAGCGGCCGCAAGCAGGCGTCAACTGACGGCCAATTGCGGGCACTGGCGTGCGGCTGTTTTGGAGCAGGTCAGTTGAAGATCCTGACCTGGCCGGGACCTACGGCGTGTTCGATCTGGTGCCGGAGCACTGCCCGAACTGCGGTGGCGAGCTGAAGATCATTGCGGCGATCCTGGAACAGCCGGTGATCGAGAAGATCCTCACGCACTCGGGTTTGCAGGCGCGGGCACCGCCTCGTGCGCCGGCCCGCGGCCAGGCGCTGCAAGCGGCCTGACGCTTCCCAACCGCGACAGTTCAGGCGACGCGGGGAGCCGGGCCGATGGGGTCGGCTGCGTCCGAGGATTTGCACTGCCGATGGATGCGGCCTGGCGATAAGGGATGACCCGCAAACGGTGTCCGAGGAAGACGATTTTCAGCGGCGTCGTCAACCCCCAAACAGGTCGCAGTCACCTTCAAGGACGGACTCACACGCGTCGGGTGCCGTGTTCGGGGTGCCCTGGGGAAGGAAAAGGGGCGCTTGAAAACACTATCCTTTGCGGCACGTAGTCATCGGCCGGCCGTGGTCGATGCGATAACGTCTGCCGCCGTTCCCCCAGATTCTGTCGAACGAGTCGCCGATGAGCGAGCCCGAAGCCTCTGCCCTGCCCGCCGCCAGCCGCTGGGCAGCCTGGCGTTCGCGGCTCGAACGCCTGCGCAAGCCGCTGGTGGTGTTCGCGGCGGTGGGCACCGTGCTCGGCGGGCTGGCGGGGTACCTCAACGTCTACCGCGCCGTGAAGGCGCCGGCCGTCGCCGCGGCGCCTGCGGCCGGTTTCGTGGCCCCGGTGTCGCTGCTGGTGCTGCCGCTGGCCAACAACACCGGCGACCCGGGCAAGGCGCACGTGGCCGACGGCCTGACCGGCGCGCTGGTGGCCGACCTGGGCCGCATCGAGGGCGCCGCCATCGTGCCCGCGGCGATGGCCTTCACGATGCAGCGCGAGAACCTCACGCTGCAGGAGTTGGGCACCCGGGCCCGCGCGCGCTTCGTGCTGCAGGGCGGCGTGCAGGCCAGCGGCGACACGCTGCGCGTGACGGCGCAGCTGTACGACACCGTGGGTGCCGCCACGCCGTGGAGCGAGGTCTTCGAGGGCAACCTGCAGCGGCTGTTCGAACTGCAGGACGCGGTGACGACGCGGGTGCGCGTGGCCATCGCGCCGACGATGACGCTGCGCGCCGCCGAGGACGCGTCGCGCCGCGCCGAGTCGCGCGACGCGGCCGACCTGCTGCTGCGCTACGAGGCGCTGCGCATCCAGCCGCAGTCGCTGGCCCGGTTGCGGGAGATGGAGCGCCTGGCGCGCGCCGCGCTGGCCGCGGACCCCGAGAACCTGCGCGCCATGGTGTCGCTGGCGCGGGCGCTGTACCTGATGGAGGGCAACTTCAGCGCCGAGATGGGCGATGTTCAGCTCGTGAAGCGCGCCCGCGACGAGGCGCAGTCGCTGGCGCGCAAGGTCTACCAGCGCAACCCGGCCGACAGCTACGTGTTCGGCATCCTGGCCACTGGCGCCATGATCCAGCAGGACTATCCGGCGGCGTTGGAATGGGCGCGGCGCATGACCGCGCGCGGCCCGAGCACCCACGCCGGAGTCATCTTCCTCGACCTCGGGCTCATGGACGAGGCCTTGCGGCAGTTCGACGGTGAACTCGCCTTGCCGGAGTTCAGGCCACGCGTGGATGTGCGCCTGAACATGGCCATGGTCGCCCTCTATCAGGACCGACCGGACGACGCGCTGCGCTGGGCTCGGGACGTGTTGACGATCGACCCGGACCGCGCCGTCGCTTACTGCTTGATGGCTGCTGCCTTCGGGTTGAAGAACGACGAAGCCAAGGCCCGAGCGTCGACGGCGGAGTGTTTGAAGCGCCGTCCCGGCTTCAAGAGCGGCATCGCGAAGGAGCGGTCGGATGGCCAGCTGTGGCCGATGATGGGCGCCGCGCAGCGGGACGCCATGGCCGCCCGACTCGTCGCCGCGGAGAAGCTGTCCGGCATTCCGCAGGAGTGAATGCCCGCCCGCCGGCCGCGCCGCCGGCTACCCCCGACCGCCCGCACGTCCCGGCCGCCTCGCGCCGCGCGGCGTGCCCGCGCTGCCTGCGCCCGGCCGCCGCCTGCGTCTGCGCCTTCGCGCGGCCGACCGCGCAGCGCACCGAGGTGCTGGTGCTGCAGCACCCGCAGGAGCAGCGCCAGGCAAAGAACAGCGTGACGCTGCTGCGCCTGTCGCTGGCGCGGTGCGAGGTGGTGGTGGGCGAGCGCTTCGAGCCCGCCGCGCTGCAGGCGCTGCTGCACCGGCCGGGCCGGACCGCGTGGCTGCTGTACCCGGACGTGTCGGCAACCCCCTCACCGAACGTTGCGAATACTGTGCGCTGACATCGACGGTTTCAGCCTGCACTCTGCAGTGCGCTGCGGCGCTGACGACCGGCAGGCGCTGGAGCAGTTGTGCCACTACATCACCCGGCCGGCCCTGGCCAACGAGCGCGTGCAGACCAACGCCGCCGGGCAGGTGGTGCTCAAGCTCAAGACCCGCTGGCGCGACGGCACTACGTATCTGATCATGTCGCCGCTGGAGTTCATGCAGAGGCTGGTAACGCTGGTGCCCAGGCCGCAACTGCACCGGCCAATGACCGCTTCAGGGCTGTCAATCTCGGCTGTCTGATACCCGGTTTGGGTCGAAAGCGATTGAACCTCACCCCAGCCAGACCGCCATCAAGCGGACATCGGGCCGCCGCTCCTCAGGCAGCCTGCTGCTGCGCCGCCATGGCCTTGAAGAAGCCGGCGTCGATGTCCAGAGTGCGCCGCTTGAAACGCCAGCCGGCGGCCGTCTTGACCACCACGCTGCGGTTGTAGCGCCCGGTGGCCAGCACCTTGGGGATGTCGGCCACTTCCAGCACCACCATGTCGTTGGTGACGTGCACTTCGGTGGCGCTCACCGGCTCGATGACGATGTTCAGGCTGAGGTGGCGCTTGCCGTTGGCCATGCCGCCGGGGCCGACATGCTCTTTCTCGAAGGCGTGCATGGCGTCCCAGGTGTCCAGCTTGCCGAAAGCACCGCTGTCGTAGCCGCCGAATTCGGCGGGCTCGACCCAGGTCTGCATGAAGCCGTCGGCGTCGGCGTTGTCGGTGGTCACGCAGTACAGCGCAACCAGGTTCTGGATCTCGGCAAAGTCGGTGGCGCTGATGTGGTTCATGGCAACTCCAGGATCGGTTGGGGTGGTGCAACCAGACCTGCAACCAGGCCTTCGCGCCCGACTGCAGGCGGCTTGATCACCACTCTACGCAACGCGACAGTGGCTGCTGCTGCACAGCGGTGAAGCCCGCATCTGCCCCTTTTGGGAGAGCTTCTGGTGAAGTGCCGGCCGCTGCTCAGCGGTCCAGGTCGAGCAACAGGCTCTGGAAAACTGCCGACGGCCAGCGCCAGCGCAGCGCCCCCAGCACGCCGTGGCCCAGCGCCGCAGCGCGGGCACCACTGCCCGAGATCGAGACATGCAGCGACCTTGCCTTTGGTCGAGGCCGCCGCCCTGGCAGCGGTCGAGTTGGGCCAGGTCTGGGTCGCCGGAGGGGCCAGTCGAACACCTGGTGCAGCGTATGCTTTGCACTCACTTACGCCGCGGGCGACGCACGCCGCCATGAACGTTCGCGACAACTCGCCGGCCCCTTCTGCCGAAACGGACGAGCCAGGCTCGAAGGCCGCTGCGACCCGGGTACAGGGCCTGCTGTCTGCCGTGGTGGCCGCCTGCGAGTGCATGGTGCAACAGGCCGATCTGATGGCGGGCCTGCAGGCGGCTGTCGAACAGCTGGGGCGGCTGTCGGGCCATGACCGTGCGTACGTCTTTGAGTTGACCGATGACCAGGCCGTCTGCGTCTTGATCGCCGAGTGGGACGCGCCGGGCATTCCGCGAATCAGTGACATGGCGGGCATGACCCGCTTTGCGGTGGCCGACTACACGGAGGTCTGGGCGCCGTTGCTGGCCGGCCGGGCCTACCAGTCGGTGACACCCATCAAGACGGGGGCCAACGCGTGGTTGAACGAGGCGGTGGCCAATCGCAGCGACGTGATGGTGCCCATCTTCGTGGGGGACCGCTGCTGGGGCTGCATCGGCTTCGACAACTGCACTGAAGAGCGCCGCTACAGCGAAGCCGAGATCCAGGCGCTGCGCGGTGCGGCCGCGGCAGTGGCGGCATCCTTGCAGCGCAGCCAGGCTGAGGCTGAGCGCCAGCATGCCGTGCGGGCGCGGGCCGAGCGCGCCGAGGCCGACGCCGTGGCGCTGCGCGAGCGTGAAGGGCTGCTGCAGACCGTGACCCTGGCAGCCCGGCAGTTGCTGGCAGGCCGGGATTTCGACAGCAGCGTCACCGCAGCCCTGGCCCTGCTGGGCCCGGCCTGCCAGGCCGTGAGAGCGGGGCTGTTCCAGGATCTGGGGGTCACCGGCGCCGGGGGCCTGGGCCGTTGGCGCATGACCCATGAGTGGCACGCAGCGGGTGTTCCCGCGCAGCTGGGGTCTCTGGCGGCGGAGGGAGAGCACCCCTCCCTGGATGCGGTGGCCCGGTCCCGCGCGGGACAGCACGTCGTGCTGCGCATCGGCGACAACGAAAGCCAGTTCGACGGCGGGCAGAACAACATTGCCACGATGACGATCCTCAGTGTGCCCGTGTTCGCCTCGGGGCTGTGGTGGGGTGTCGTGGCTTTCGACGATGAGCGGCACGATCGCGACTGGGCCGCACACGAGATCGCCGTGCTGCAGGTGGCTGCCAGTTGCATCGGCGCGGCCCTGGAACGCCAGCAAGCCGAGGCCCTGCGCCTGGGCGAGGCGCAAGCGCTGAACGTCCTGACCCAAGGCGTGGTGCGAGCCACCCGCGAACTGCTGGACAGCGCCGAGTTCAACGCCGGGCTGCAGCAGTGGCTGGCCTACCTGGGAGAGGCCGCCCGGGCGGACGTGGCGGTCCTGATCGACATCGGTGCCGGCGGCGCACCTCACGATGGAACGGTCGCCGACTGGTCGCACGGTTGGCGGCGGGATGGCCAGCCGTTCCAAAGCCTGCCGATACCCTCCACCCGCGACTTCGACGACTGGCTGGCCCGGCTGCTGGCCCAGCAATCCGTCTGGGCGGACATCGACCAGCTCGTCGATCCCGCATCCGTCCAGTTCTGGCGCGACACCGACTGCGCCACCAACCTGCTGATGCCGGTCGTCGTGAGCAACGCCGTGCGCTACGTGCTGTGTTTCGACTGGCGCGAACGGCATGGCCACTCGCCGGCTTCCGAGGCCGTGCTGCGCACCGCCGCCGAGAGCCTTTCGGCGGTACTGCACCGCCAGATGGCGTTTGACGCGTTGCTGGGGGAGCGCGAAAGCCGTATCGCCGCCGAGAAGCAGCGTGCCGACGAGAAGGAAGACACCAACCAGTTGCTCGAAGGCGTGGTGCGTGCCTCCCGCGCCTTGCTCGACGCCACCGACTTCAATCAAGGTCTGCAAGACTGGCTGGGATTCCTGGCGCAAGCCGTCAACGCCGACTCCGCGGGTCTTGGCAGCTTCAGCCCGCCGCTGCCGGACAGCGCGGTCACATCGATCAGCGCCTACTGGGCGCGCGACATGTCTCTGCCCTTGGACGTGCCCGTGCCAGCCACCACCGATTTCGTCGCCTGGGCCGAGCGCCTGCAGCGGGGCGAGTGGGTCTGGGCGCATCGCGAGGACCTGGAAGACCCGGCATCGGTGGACTTCTGGGTCACCACCGCGTGTGTCACCAGCCTGGTCGTGCCTGTGGTGCGCAACGGCCGCGGCGTGGCGTGGGTGGGCTTCGATTGGCGCGAGCGGCAAGCCTGGCGGCCGGCCTTGCTCAGCACCCTGCTGACCGCTGCCGATGGTGCGGCCGCGGCCTTGCACCGTCAGGAGGCAACACTGGGCTTGCTCGCCGAGCGAGAGCGGCGCATCGCCATTGAGCGCCGTCGGGCTGATGAAGCGGCGGTACTGGTCGTGCGCATCGAGCGACATGTCCATCTGCTCGAAGCCGTGGCGCGCGCAGCCGAGATCCTGCTGTCGGCGCCAACGGCCAGCCAAGGCATGGATCGGGTTCTCGAGATCCTTTGCATGGCGACCGGGGCGGACCGGGTCTGCTACGCACACTTCGAGTTCACGCCGGCTGACGCGGAGCTCCACGGCTGGCGGCACATCACCCACGAGTGGAATCGCCCCGGCACCGTACGCAAGTTGGACACGGGTTCGCGCAGCGTCCCCATGCGGCGAGCCGATGGATCCTGGGAGGACAAGTTTGCGAGCCTGAGCGCAACCGGGTGGTTTCGCCGGCGGGTCGAAGACCTCGACGAGCCCTACGCCAGCGAACTGCGCCAGATGGGTGTGGTTTGGGTCTTGCGCTTTGCCGTTCTGGCGGGTGAGCGCATCGTGGCCCTGCTCGGATTCGACTACGCCGACCCGTTCGAGAGCTTTGAAGAGGCGACGATCGACGCGTTGCAGACGGTGGCCTCCGCCATCGCCGACGCGTTGCTGCGCCAGGAACTGGAAGCACGCGCCCTCGCCGCCGAACGATCGCGGGCTGACGAAAGCGCCCGCCTGGCTGCATTGCTGACGCATGTCGTCGGCAGTTCGCGCACGTTGATCGACGCCGAGTTGCAGGCCTTCGAGCCCGCGCTGCTGGCCTGGCTGGGGGGTTTCGGTCAGGCGGTGGGGGCGATGCGATGCACGTTCTACGACCTGGTCGATTTCGAATCCACCGGCCTGCGCACGGCGCGCATGCTGGCCCAATGGGTGCGCGATGGCGTTGAGGGGAGCATCCCCGTGAGCTTTGCGGCACCCATCACCATCGACCCGCGCGGGGCCGAGCCCTTGATGGAGCGGTTGACCGCTGGGGACGCCGTCGCCTTTCACACCGAAGACACCGTGGGCCCCATGCGCGAGTTCCTGGCGCAGCAAGGCAACGCCACGGTGGTGGCAGTGCCGCTGGTGATGGACGGCGAACCCTGGGGCTGCCTGTCCTTTGACCATGCGGAGCGTCGCGAACCGCAGCCCGGGGAGTTTGCGGTGCTGCAGACCGCGGCCGATACGCTGGCCGCCATCCTCAAGCGCAACGAGGCCCTGCGCCACATGCTGGCCGAACGCGAGGCGCGGCTGACGGCCGAACAGCAGCGCAGCACCGAGCTGGCCCGCGTGAACGACGCCCTGCGCCAGGCGCTGGACGCGCTGGCCGACACCGACGGCGAGGCGGCCTTCCTGCGCGACGTGCTGGTGCAGTTGCAGGGCCACACCGGCGCAAGGGCCGCTTATCTCTTCCGCATCGACGACGCCGACGGCCGCCTGCGTCTGGTGGGCCGCTCGACCGATGGGCTGTTCAGCGAACGGCCGGCCGACGACGACCCGCCGAACTTCTCGCGGGGCTTCGAGATGGTGCCGGCGCTGATGGCACAACTGCGGCCGGGCGGCCGGCTGCTGTGGCGCCGCGTCGACCCGGACATGCCCGTCGATGACCGAACCTCGGAGTCGACGCGATGGCACCTGCGGTCCGGCCACCGCGCCAATGCCGTGCAGGCGCTGATGATCGGCACGCGACAGGTGGGCTTCATCGGCATGGTGTTCGACCACGACCGGCCCTTGTCGGACGCGCAGCTCGACCTGGCGCATGCCCTCACCCAACCCATGACGCTGGCGCTGGAGCTGGCGCGGCTGGCGCGGCTGGCGCAGCGCGGCAGCGAACAGGCCGCCATGCTCAAGGAACGCAACCGTCTGGCGCGTGAGATCCACGACGGCATCGCGCAGTCGTTCCTGGCCATCCAGATGCAGCTCGATGCGCTCGATGACCGTGGCACCGATGCCCACACCATCCAGAAGGCCCTGCACATGGCCCGCCATGGCCTGACCGAGGCGCGCCGCGCCGTGGCCGCGCTGCGACCACAAGGTCTGCAGAACAGCGATCTTGCGCTGGCGCTGCAACGCCTGGTCCAGGACGTCGATGGTGCCGCGACCGTGAAGACCACCCTCGTGCGCCCAACGGTCTGGCAGGCACTGCCAACCGACGTGGAGGACCACCTGTTCCGCATCGTCCAGGAGGCGGTCAACAACGCGCTGCGCCATGGCCGGCCCCGCCATCTGCGCGTGGAGCTGTCCCAGGCCGCCGGCGAGGCCACGGTGCTGGTGTCGGACGACGGCAGCGGCTTCCGGCTCGATCCCGCGCTGGTGCGCCAGGGCTTCGGCCTCGAGAGCATGCAGCAGCGGGCCCAGCTGATCGGTGCGCGCATCGACTGGCTCACCGCACCGGGCCAGGGCACGCAGGTCCTGGTGTCGTGGACATCGCCGGCCTTGGCCGGTGTGCCGGATGCCGGTCAGCCGAAGGCCGCGCGATGAACGCCCAGGCCCCCTGGCGGGTGCTGATCGCCGACGACCACCCCATCGTGCGCATGGGCCTGGCAGGCATGGTGGCGGCCAACAGCGCGCTCAGCCTGGTCGGCCAGGCCGACTCCGGCGAAGCCGCGGTGCAGCAGTACCGCCAGCTCAGGCCCGACCTGGTGCTGATGGACCTGCGCATGCCCGGGCTCGACGGCGTGGCCGCCATCGAGGCCATCCGCACGCTCGACGCCACGGCACGCATCATCATCCTCACCACCTTCGACGGCGAGGAGGACATCTACCGCGGCTTGCGCGCCGGCGCCAAGGCCTACCTGCTGAAGGATGCGCCGCACGAGCAGATCACCGACTGCATCCAGGCCGTGATGCGCGGCCAGCGCTACCTGCCGCCGCCCTTGGCGCTGAAGCTGGCCGACCGACTGGAGGCCGATGCACTGTCGCGCCGCGAGCTGGAGGTGCTGCGCCACCTGGCCACGGGCATGAGCAACAAGGAGATCGCCCGCGTGACCGGCATCACCGAAGGCACGGTGAAGTTCCACGTCACGGCGGTGATGGCCAAGCTGGCCGTCAAGAGCCGCACCGAGGCGGTGGCGGTGGCCATCCGGCGCGGGCTGATCGCGGTGGAGCCTGGCCCGCGGCGCGACTAGCCTGGCCCGCCGGGCCCCCGGCGCCGGCTACTCCGCGCGCACATCGCCCAGACGCACCAGCCCGCGCTGCAGTGCCAGCGCCACGGCCTGCGTGCGCGAGCTCACCGCCAGCTTGTGCAGCAGGCCCTTCATGTGGGTCTTCACGGTGCCCTCGGCCACGCCCAGGCGGCGCGCGATGGCCTTGTTGCTCAGGCCCTCGGCCAGGCCGCGCAGCACGTCGTTCTCGCGCGCGGTGAGATCGTGGCTCGTCATGCGTTCGGCCAGGCGGGCCGAGGCCTGCGCCTGCAGGTACTTGCGGCCCGAGGCCACGGTGCGGATGCAGTCGACGAGCTCCTGCCGGCCACAGTCCTTGAGCAGGTAGCCGCTGGCCCCGGCCTGGAGTGCTCGGTAGACGTCCTCGTCGCCGCCCATCGCGGTCATGACGACCAGGCGTGCCGGTTGGGCCCCGCTGCTCGCCGCGTTTCGGCTCAGCGCGGTCACGACCCCGAACCCATCGAGCACCGGCATGTTCAGGTCGATAAGCCCGACATCGGGACCGTGCGCCTGCCAGCCGGCCACCGCTTCGGCACCGTGGCTGGCCTCGAAGACGACACGCAGATCGTCCTCGCGCTGAAGCATCGCGACGAGGCCTGCCCGCACGACCGGGTGGTCGTCGGCCACCAGCACGCGCAGCGGCCTGCGGTGGCCGCTGCGGGCAAGGACGGGGGCGTCGGCAGACATGCCCACAAGCCTACGCATGAAGAGGGGGCGCCGCCCCTGACAAAAGTCGGGCTGCCACTGGCGGCCCGCACCGACGCGCCGCTGCAGCCAGGCTTGCCCGCGCGGCCGCTTCTGCGCATGATCGTCGACGCGGGCACGCCGCGTCCGCCTCCGCGGTCTGCGTGACCCGAACCTTGGCCTCGCCACCCAGACCCCATGACGTCGTCGCCCTCGAAGTTCAGGTATGCATTTCTTCCAGCATGGAGGATGCAGACGACCGTCACCACGGTGGGTGCGATGGTGTTGACCATGGGCTACGCCGTGCTCACCGGACAGCCCATCCAGAAGCCGGACATCCTCAACAACCTGGCCATGGCCGTTGGTTGTGGTTTGCTGCTGGCGATTCCCGTGATCTTCTTTCGCTTCTCCGTTTCGGCCTCGGGCATCAAGACCTTCAACACCTTTGGACGTTGGCGCAACGTGGGCTGGGATGAGATTGCACGGGTTGAACCGGTTCGCTACAACTTCCTGCCTCATCTGCGATTGACGGTCGACGGGGTCCGGTTGAGCTACTGGCTGCCACTGCTGCTGAGCGAACCCGAGGCGTTCAGAGAAGCCGTCGGCCGCAACGCCGGCCCGGCGCATCCCCTGTTCCTGGCGCTGCCGACGCCGGCAAAGACCGCTGCCCGGGTCGACTGACGCCTCCGGCGCTGCGAGGCGCGGCCCAAGCCCTCGGGCAACGCCGCGCGCCGGAAAAGCCCCCGCGCTGCGCGGGCTGCCCGGCCCCGCGATCATCGCGACCCCTTGGTTCAACAACCGACCAGAGAGTCACACGATGATGCAGCGCCGCCATTTCCTCGCCGCCGGCCTTTCCGCCGGCGCCGTGTCGTCCCTGTCCTGGCTCGCCGCCAGCGGCGCCTGGGCGCAGAACGCGCCGAGCTTCGGCACGCCGACCCCGGCGAGCCCGGGCTTCCGGCGCATCAAGGTGGGTGACGCCGAGGTCATCGCGCTCAACGACGGCGTCGCGCGCCGGCCGCTGGGCGAGGAGTTCGTGAAGAACGCGCCGCTGGCCGAGGTGCGCGCGCTGCTGGCCAGCCAGGGCCTGCCCACCGACTACATCGACATCCCGTTCAGCGCCTTCCTGGTGGTGAACGGCGGCCGCCGCATCCTCATGGACACCGGCTTTGCCGACAATGGCGGCGCCACCACCGGCCGCCTGCTGGCCAACCTGGCGGCCGCGGGCCTGAAGCCCGAGGACATCGACACGGTGCTGATCACGCACTACCACGGCGACCACATCCAGGGCCTGCGCCGCAGGGACGGCTCGCTGGTCTATCCCAACGCCAAGGTCATGGTGCCCGAGCCCGAGCACGCGTTCTGGATGGACGACGCGCGCATGAACGCGCTGCCCGAGAACCAGCGTGGCGGCTTCATGGTCGCGCGGCGCGTGTTCGCGCAGATGCCGGCCGACCGGCTGGTGCGCTTCACGCCGGGCTCCGAGGTGGCGCCGGGCGTGCGCTCGGTGGCGGCCTTCGGCCACACGCCGGGCCATACGCTGTTCGAGCTGCAGTCGGCCGGCCAGACCTTCGTCTACATCGGCGACCTGACCAACGTGCCGGCGCTGTTTGCGCGCAACCCGGACTGGGCCGTCACCTTCGACATGGACGCCGAGGCCTCGCGCCAGGTGCGCCGCGCCACCTTCCAGCGCATCGTGCAGACCAACGCGATGGTCGGCGGCTTCCACTTCCCGTTCCCGGCCTTCGGCCGCGCCGTCGCGCAGGGCAACGGCTATGCCTTCCAGCCGGTGGCCTGAACGCACGGCCGGCCGCGCCGGGCGGCGTGCGCTGCTCGGCGCCGCCGCACTGGCGGCCCTGCCGCGGCTGGCCTCGGCGGCCGAGGTGGAGCCGCTGCTGCGCGAGGGCGGCGTCGTCATCGCCTTTCGCCACGCGCTGGCGCCGGGCACCTTCGACCCGCCGGAGTTCCGGCTCGGCGACTGCCGAACGCAGCGCAACCTGTCCGACGGCGGCCGCGCGCAGGCGCGGCGCATCGGCGAATGGTTCGAGGCGCGACAGCTCAAGCCCGCGCGCGTGCGCTCGAGCCCCTGGTGCCGCTGCATCGACACGGCCCAGCTGGCGTTTGGCAGCGCCGAGGCCTGGCCCGCTTTGGGCTCGCCCCGCGGTGCCAGCGAGAGCACCAACGCCGAGAGCCTGGCCGCGCTGCGTGCTGCGCTGGCCGACGCCAGCCGCCAGCGCGGCCGCTTCGAGGTGTGGGTGACGCACATGTTCGTGTTGGCCGATCTCGGCGCCGGCAACAGCAGCTCGGGCGAGGGCCTGGTGCTGCGTGCCGGCAGCGGCGGCGCCGTGCAGGTGCTGGCCCGCCTGGCCCCGCCGCCGGCCTGAGCCGGCCCTGCCGCCGGGCGGCCCGCGGGCCTACCATCCGCGCCATGGCCGCCGACCCCAACCTCGCCCCCGCCGACTACATCCGCGAGCACATCCGCACCGTGCCCGACTGGCCGGCGCCGGGCGTGATGTTCCGCGACATCACGCCGCTGCTGGCCAACCCGCGTGTCTTCCGCGTGCTGATCGACCAGTTCGTGCACCGCTACTTCGACGTCAAGCCCGACGTCATCGCGGGGCTCGACGCACGCGGCTTCATCATCGGCAGCGTCGTGGCCTACGAGCTGAACGTGGGCTTCGTGCCGATCCGCAAGAAGGGCAAGCTGCCGTTCACGACGGTGGAGGAGACCTACGAGCTGGAGTACGGCAGCGCCACGGTGGAGATCCACACCGATGCCGTGAAGCCCGGCGACCGCGTCGTGCTGATCGACGACCTCATCGCCACCGGCGGCACGATGATGGCCGGGCGCAAGCTGCTCGAGCGGCTCGGCGGCCAGGTGATCGAGGGCGCCGCCATCGTCGACCTGCCCGAGCTGGGCGGTTCGGCCAGGCTCAAGGCCAGCGGCCTGCCGCTGTTCACGCTGGTGGACTTCGCCGGGCACTGAGTGGCGGGCCACCGGCCCGGCTAGGGAGTGACCGGCCGCGGCCGGCATCGTCCAATCACCCCCAGGCTGGCGATGCACCGGCCCGAAGAGATCGCCATGTCGCCCGCCTTGCCGTCTGCCCTGTCCCTTCGCCTCCCCGCCCTCGCCTGGTGTGCCGCCGCGCTGCTGATGCCGGGTGTCGCCGCCGCGTCGTTCCAGTCGTCGGCGGCGCTGAGTGCGCTGCGCGGCACCAGCGGCGCATTCAGCCTGAGCTGCGTGCCGGCGAGCTGCTTCCAGTCGCAGTTCAGCGACGCGCCGGGCACGGTGTCCGCCGCGACCGCCAGCTACACGACGGGCGGTTTCACGATGAGCGGCTGGGCCGAGAGCTGGGCGGAGAGCCTCTTGCTGTTGCACGCGGGCAGCAGCCTGTCGGTCACGGCCCCGGCCACGGCCGCCGCCGGCGAGACCTGGTCGGCCATCGCCACGGCCGGCTTCTCGACGACGCTGGAGGTCAGCGCCGACACCGTCATCGACACCAGCGGCGGCCTCGTGATGACGCTGCGCTACCGCCTCGACGGCACGCAGGCCCTCACGCTCAGCGACGGGGCCACCGGCGTGGCCAGTGGCGGCGTTTTCGCCACGGCCTTCGGCTTCATGTCGGTGCCTTGCCGCGCCGTGGCCGGATCGCCAGGCGACTGCGAGGTCGCCATCGGCGGCGTGTCGCTCGACCGGCCGCTGCCCTACGAACTGCTGCTGCAGACGGTGGCACGCGTCATCGCCCCCGCGGCCGGTGGCGCCTACAGCGGCACGGCCGAGGCCGACTACCGCAGCACGCTCACCTGGACGGGCGCGTCGCTCAGCCGCGCCGGCAGCGGCGAGGCGCTCACCGGCTGGAGCCTGTACGCGGGCGGCAGCGCGGTGCCGGTGTTCAGCAGCCCGGTGCCCGAGGTGCCGGCCCTGCCGCTGATGGTGGCGGGCCTGGCTGCAATGGGCGTGGCCGCGCGGCGACGCCGCTGAGGCGCCGGCCGCCGCCAGTGCGCGGCTGAACTACTTGCCGATGCAGAAGCGGCCGAAGATCTCGCCCAGCAGATCCTCGACGCCGTACTCGCCGGTGATGGCCATCAGCGCGCGGTGGGCCAGCCGCAGCTCCTCGGCCAGCAGGTCCAGCGCGGCGTCTCGCACAGCGGCGTGTGCCTGGGCCGCGTGCAGGTGGCCCTGGGCCTGGCGAAGCGCCTGCACGTGGCGCGTGCGCGCGATGAACACGCCCTCGGGCGCGGCCTGCCAGCCGGCCCGCTCGAGCAGCGCCTGGCGCAGCGCGCCGAGGCCCGCGCCCGTCTTCGCCGACAAGGCCAGCGCCCCGTCGGGCACGCGGCCCGCGGTGGCGTCGGCCTTGTTCCAGACCTCCAGGCGCGTGGCGCCGGCCGGCAGCAGCGTGGCGATCTCGGCGTCGGCCGCGTCGTAGGCCGGCTCGCCGCGGCGCGACAGGTCGCGCAGGAAGAGCACGACGTCGGCCCCGGTGATGGCCTCCCAGCTGCGCGCGATGCCGATGCGCTCCACCTCGTCGGCGGCCTCGTGCGGCAGGCGCAGGCCGGCGGTGTCGGTCACGTGCAGCGGCACGCCGTCGATCTGGATGGTCTCGGCCACGCGGTCGCGCGTGGTGCCGGGGATCGGCGTCACGATGGCCAGCTCGGCGCCCGCCAGCGCATTCAGCAGGCTGCTCTTGCCGACGTTCGGCTGGCCGGCCAGCACCACGCGCAGGCCCTCGCGCAGCAGGGCGCCCTGGCGCGCGCGGGCCAGTGAGGCGGTGATGGCTGCCGCGATGCCGTCGAGCCGCTCGCGGGCGCGGGCCTTCTCGAGGAAGTCGATCTCCTCTTCCGGGAAGTCCAGCGTCGCCTCGACCAGCGTGCGCAGCTCGACTGTGCGCGTGGCCAGGGCGGCGATCTCGTCGCTGAAGGCGCCGGCCAGCGAGCGCGCGGCCGATCTGGCCGCGGCTTCGGTGCTGGCGTCGATGAGGTCGGCCACGGCCTCGGCCTGCGCGAGATCGAGCTTGTCGTTGAGGAAGGCGCGCTCGGTGAACTCGCCGGGCGCGGCCAGGCGCAGGCCCGGCATGGCCTCGAGGCAGCGCGCCAGCAGCAGCTGCAGCAGCACCGGGCCGCCGTGGGCCTGCAGCTCGAGCACGTCTTCGCCGGTGTAGCTGTGCGGCGCCGGGAAGTGCAGCGCCAAGCCGCGGTCGAGCAGCTGGCCGTCGGCGGCGCTGAAGGGCAGCAGCACGGCCTGCCGCGGCGGCAGCGTGTCGCGGCCACAGACAGCGCGGATCAGCGGCGAGAGGTCGGCGCCCGAGGCGCGCACGATGCCGACCGCGCCCCGCCCCGGGGCGGTGGCGATGGCGACGATGGGGTCGGTGGGGGCCGGGCTCATGGCGCCGGCATTCTGGCGGTGGACACCCGGTCCGGGCCGCGGAGGCCGGACCGGGTGCTCAAGGATGGCGCGGGTGGAGCGACCCGGTGGTGAACGCCGGGTCGGGCCTCCCGAGCCGGCCCTGGAGGGGCCGGGTCACCCGCATGAAGCCCATGTTCGGCGCGCCGGGCTGCGGCATCAACCCCAGGGTGGGGGACAGCCCCGGCCGGCGCGTGCACGGGATCACGCCACGCCGAGCTGCTTGTTGATGTACCACTGCTGCGCGATCGACAGGATGTTGTTCGTCAGCCAGTACAGCACCAGGCCCGCCGGGAAGAAGAAGAACATGAAGCCGAAGGCCAGCGGCATGATCCACATGATCTTGGCCTGCATCGGGTCGGTCGGCGCCGGGTTCAGCCAGACCTCGAACAGCGACGAGGCCGTCATCAGCACCGGCAGGATGAACCACGGGTCGGGCTGCGCGAGGTCGGTGATCCACAGCGTCCAGGGCGCCTGCCGCATCTCGACGCTGGACAGCAGCACCCAGTACAGCGCGATGAAGAACGGCATCTGCGCAAAGATCGGCAGGCAGCCGCCCAGCGGGTTGACCTTCTCCTCGCGGTAGATGCGCATCATCTCCTGCTGCATCTGCTGCGGCTTGTCCTTGTAGCGCTCGCGCAGCTCGTTCACCTTGGGCGCCACGGCCTTCATCTTGGCCATGCTGCGGTAGGCGCTGGCGTTGAGCCAGTAGAACGCGATCTTCAGCAGCACCACCAGCGCCACGATCGCCCAGCCCCAATTGCCGATCACGCCGTGCAGCTTGTCGAGCAGCCAGAAGAGGGGCTTGGCCAGCACGGTGAACCAGCCGTAGTCCTTGACGAGCTCCAGGCCCGGCGCCAGCGCGGCGAGCTTGTTCTCCTCCTGCGGGCCGGCAAACAGGATGGCCTCGTGCGCCTTGGTCGTGCCCGGCGCCACCTCGCCCAGCGGCAGCACCATCGCCACGGTGTAGTGGTTGTCGGCGACCTTGGCGGTGCGGAACTCGCGCGGGCCGGCGGTGCCCACCAGCCAGGCCGACGCGAAGTAGTGCTGGACCATCGCGATCCAGCCCTCGTTGGCCCGCGTCTCGTGGCTGGTGGAGCCCTTGGCGATGTCCTTGAAGTCGACCTTCTGGAACTTCTTGGCCTCGGTGTACAGCGCCGGGCCGGTGAAGGTGAAGTAGAACGAGCTCTCGCCCTCGGGCGGGTTGCCGTCGCGCGCGAGCTGCAGGTACAGCTGCGGGTTCAGGGCGGTGGCGCCCTGGTTGATGACCTCGTGCTTCACGCCCACGGTGTACGCGCCACGCTGGAAGGTGTAGGTCTTGGCGAGCTTCACGCCATCGACCGCCGGCGACTCGAAGCGCAGCGACAGCTGGTTGGCACCGGCGGCCAGCGTGCGCTCGCCGGGCATGGCCGTCATCGCGGTGAAGTGGTTGGGCAGCGCCACGCCGCCGGCGCCCGTGGCCAGGCCGGTCTGCGCCACGTACAGGCGCTTGGCGCTCTGCTCGAAGAGCACGACGTTGCGCTTGGGGTCGACGTTGTCGCGGTGGGCCAGCAGCTCCAGCCGCACCAGGCTGCCGCCGATGCTGTCGAAGGTGGCCTTGACGCGGTCGGTGCTGATCTCGATCTTCTCGCTCACGGGCGGCGTGGCCGCCGTCGGCACGGCTGGCGCGGCGCCCGGCGTGGCGCCCGGCACGGCCGCGGCGCTGGCGGTGGCCGACACGGCGGGCACCGCGGCCGAGGGCGTGGCGGCTG
>JAIXTY010000226.1 GCA_027483705.1 Rubrivivax sp. | reverse complement strand
TTCAGTGCCCGGCTGCCCGTGATGGACTGCCATGCCTGCCCGTCTCCCAATGCCTGCGGGATGCCCCGGGTGTAGGCCAGAACCTCAACCACGTTGGCGGCCGTGGCCCGAAGAATGCAGGTATCCCCTGCAGCGGTGACGATGTTCGCCCCGCTCTGGGTCACGATGTTTGCGTTGTTCGTCAGGGTCAGTGCCCCGGCGAAGCGGACGAAGATGGTCCGACCCGCTGCCACCGTGAACGCCGTGATCGTGGTCGTGCCGGTGATGTTGATGTGGTCGGTGCTGGCCGCTCCGGTGGTGAGGTTCACCGTTGCTGCGCTGGCAACATCCACCCGGGCTTGGTTGATCGGCAGGATGGATTCAATCCCCAGTGCCGTGGTCTGGCCGGTACCGCCCTTGTTGACAGGGACGACCGACTCGGTAGCAGCCGAACCTAGGCCCAGCGTGGCGCGTGCGCCTGCGGCGTTCATGTCGTCCAGCAGCGTGGCAGCAAAGGCAGTGACAGGGACGCTGGGCACGCCCAGAGCGGCGATGGCTTGTCCCAAGGAATCAAAGGCGAAGAAAGTATTGGCCCTGTTCGCGACCGACGGCAGGATCACCGGAGCAGCGGTGTCGCCCGCCGGAAGCCCGACTGTCAGACCAGCAAAGTAGGCCGCGTCCTGTAACGCCTGCCAGAGCCGGTCGAAGTCACGATCCACCTGGTCGGACGGCAGATCGCCATTGAGCTGGTAATCAATGCTGCGCGCCAGCGGGATCAAGCGCTGGATCTCCACCAGCACGTTGCTGGCCGGGGCTACGGCGAATGTGATGCTGCCCCCCGATTGCACGCCGATGCCGGCGATGCTGAAGCCTGTGCTCTGCACCGCGCCGTCGAGCGACACCTGCAGGTCAGCGGCATCGAGCAGCTGGAAATCAAAGCCGAACAGCGTGGTGACGCCGTTGGCAATGTGAGCGTTGTAAGGGGTCTGGACGACGACCGTCATGGGGGGCCTCTCTCGTGGAGAGCGCCCCGCCGGAGGCGCTCAAGCCTCCAGCTCGTAGGAGTGGCTGTCGGCACTTGGGCGCCAATCGTCGTGCGAACCCTCGCTCACGTTCCTGAGGAACTGCCCGATGCGCGCCGGCTGGTCGGTTACCGCGCCAGCCCCCGCGTCCAGCAGGTCGTCCGGCTGGTCGCGCACCGCCGGGTTCCAGTCCTTCATGGTGTCCCACAGGGGGCCGTTTATCACGTCCACGTGGGCCCAGAGGTGGCCGGACTGCACCAGGGGCTCCACTGCCTCCAGTATGCGCAGGTTCTTGTTGGCGATGGCGTCTACCTCGCTCACCGCGCAACGCAGCCGCCGCCGCTTCAGTGCCGCCTTCAGGAACGCCGGCGCATACCCGCCGATGCCGTTGGTCTCGACCGTCACGCGCGGCACCTTGAACTGTTCGATCAGGTCGCACAGCTGCCAGACCTGGCCGCCCACCGGCACGCCCTTCGAATCGGTCTCGGCGATCTCACCGGTGAGCGCCGCCGCGCGGTGCCAGTAGTGCCGGCCGGCGACGTCCTGCAGATCCAGCACGGCGGCCGACACGTCGCTCTTGGCTTTGCCGCTGGACGGATCCCACCGGAGGGACATGCCCACGATCTGCACGGCGCCCAGCCAGCAGGTGAGCACCCGGTTCTGCGTGACGAACCTGGGTTCGCAGTCGTAGGCCTTGATCCGGGCCGGGTCCAGCCGGATCTCGTGGATCGGCTTGCTGTGGAGCTGGTACTGGCTGTCCCACTCGTTGATCGTGCGGGTCTTGCGTCGGCGCTTCTCCAGCTCCTTCCCGTCGAACCGCTCCGGCCAGGCCACCTCGGCATAGCAGTCGATCAGCCCGCCAGGCGCTGCTGCGAACACCAGCCGCCGGCCCTGGAGCCGGTAGTCCTTGCCGGCCACCAGCAGACGGGCCGTCTTGCCGATGCCGAAGAAGACGAACTCCGGCACGAACGGCAGCTCGTAGGCTGCCCGGGTGGCGTTCTCGATGCGGTGTTCCTGGTCGAACATGCGGATGGTCAGGCAGTCGGCGCCCAGGGCTTCCTGCTCGTCGTACAGGCTGTCGTGGGTGTGGGGCGTGCCCACGTACAGGGTCCGGCCACCCGGCACCAGGATGTGCACCTGCTCGCCCAGCCGGTACCGCAGTTTTTCCCGAGCCTCCGGGGTCTGGATGTTGCGCGGCACCTCCACGTCGTCGTTCTGCGCTTCGTCGGCGCGGGCGCTGGTGACGTTGGACAGGATGCCGATGGCCGACAGGCTAGCGTTGCGGGGGTCGGTCGCTCCCTCCACCCACCACTCGCGCACTCCCCCGGATCGGAACATGCCCCGGGTGAGCGGGTGGTTTCGCAGCACGTTCTGGGTGTCGCGGCTGGTCTTGTAGGCCGTGCCGTCCGCCTCGCCCTGATGGAGGATCCGGTAGGTCGGGTCACGGTAGAACCGCCAGGCGTTGTAGACGGCCAGGATGGTGGACTTGGAGAAACCCCGGTGGGCGCGCAGCACGGCCAGATCGCGCCGGTGCTCCATCCAGTGGCAGGCCCGGATGTGCACGGCCGGCACCTTCCAGTTCCGGTGCTTGGCCCAGAGCAGGTAGAACGCCGGGAAGGAAATCTCACGACTTGCCATGGACGCGCCGGTCGAAGTCCTTCTTGCTCGGGCGGGCGCCGGCCTGCACGCGGTTCAGGATCGCGGCGGCTTCCTTCTCGGCAGCCCGCACCTCGCGGTCCAGATCGTCCTCGCCCTCGGTGACGGCGCCCGGGTTGTCCTCGCCGCCGGCGGTCTTCTTGCGCGCCAGGTCCACCAGCGTGCCGATCCGCTGTGCGCATGCCAGGGTGGCCACCGCGTCCTTCTTGCACCAGTACCGGTCGCCCCGGGTCTTCTGCTCCATGGCGCTGGGCTCGATGCCGGCCCCGGGCCACTTGGCCGGGTCGCTCTCGGACAGGAACAGGTCGATCAGCTGCTCGGCGCGCTGCTGCAGGCCTTCGAATTGGTCTTGGCGCATGTCACTCTCCTACGGCGGCGCCCATGTCCGGGGCGCGCATGTTGTCGAAATCGGCCCCCGGCTCCCACCAGTACGAGCCGCCCCAGTCTTTCTGGTGGCGCGCGCGCTGGCGCTGCAGGTACCCCGGGCTCAGGTTCTCCTGGATGCCGTGCAGCAGCAGGTGGTCCAGCGCCGTGCGGCCGTACCAGAGGTTGATGTACGGGGTGTGCGATCGGGCGAAGCGCAGGGCCTCGGCGCCGGCGTGGGTGTCCTTGCCGGCCCGCAGCTCGTCCACGTTGCCCTTGGTCAGCTCCCACAGGTCGGCCGCGCTGCCGAAGGTCGGGCCCATCAGCAGGCGCGAGAGCGAGTCCAGCGGACTGCGGTCGTCGGTGGTGTCGCCCAGCACGATGTCGCCCAGGAAGCCAGCACCGCCACCCTGGGCCGCTGCGCGCATCCAGAACTTCGGTGTGGTCATGTCCACCGGGTCCTTGCCCTGCACGATCTGCTTGGTCTGGAAGGCGATGGCGCCCAGCGCCGTGGTGGTCAGGAACAGGGCCGCGCCATAGGCCGCCTTGTTGGCCAGCATCGGGGCTCCGTCCAGCCCGCGGTCACCGGCCAGCAGCCGACGCCAGTGCCGGGAGATCATGGCGATCGGGAAGGACTTGAACTGCATGGTGAGCCGGGCGAGCTCACCGGGCACCGTGCCGGCCTGCAGCGCCCCACCCGTCTGGATCGCGCGAGTGGCCAGATCCGGGTTGATGATCGCGTACTCGCTCTCATCGGTGATGAAGCCCAGCACCTTGGCCGTGACCTCGGCCGACCGGGGGTCACCGCTGGCGGCGATGGCCTCCGGCGTCAGGAACTTGGCGCCCTGGAAGTCGGTGAGCTGGGCCCGGGTCACCACATCCCAGTCGGCCTCGGTGATGCCCTTGCGGCCCAGGTGGGAGCGGTCCCACTCGGTCAGGTCGGCCCACTTCGTCTGCGAGAGCTTGGCCAGGCCCTGCATCATGGTCATGGAAAAGCCCCGGCGCAGGCTGTCGGTCCAGACGTTCATCAGGGACAGCCGCATGGTGGAGTTGGCCAGACGGCCGCTCCAGTTGTTGGCGATGTTCTCGCCGGCCCAGCGGTTCAGGTCGGACAGCAGGGATTCGGCGATCAGCCCGTGGGAGGTCAGGAACTCCCGCACTTCGGGGCTGGCCTGCTTGCCCACGTTCTTCAGGGTCTGCCAGTAGCCCAGCCGGTTGTACCCGGCCGTCACCATCAGCGTGCCCACGTCGGTGATGCTGGAGAGCAGCGCGCCGGCCAGCTTGCCGAAGGTCTGGACGTTCCGGAAGTGCTGCCCCACGCTTGCCAGCCGGGCGCTGTCCGGGGCGCCGGCCTTGCCGGTGATCAGATCCCAGTACGCCTGGGGCTTGTTGCCGAAGCTGCGCTTCACCCCCTGGTCGGCACGCATGGCCAGGTCGTTCTGCAGCCGGAACTGCGCTTCCGGGTTCGGGCCGTACCGCTCGATCAGGGCGATGTCGCGGGCCATCATCCCCACGTGCCCCACCATGGCGTCGTACATCGACCCCCGGCCGAACTCGGATAGGTAGGCAGCGTAGGCCTCACCGTCCTTGAAGTGGATCTGGCGCGAATCGCTGCCCCGGTTGGCCTTGGCGCCCGATCCGCGCATCTGGCCCGGCTCCGATTTGCTCAGGCCATCGGTGGCGATGGTCTCGTGCGCGGCCCGCAGGAAGTCGATCACCTCGGCGTCGGACATGCGGCTGCCGTCCTCGCGGACGTACCGGGAGCGGTCCAGCAGCGGCAGCGTCTTGGAGGTCCAGGCATCCACCCCGGCGCCGCGCACCCGGGCGGTGTCGTGCGGCTGGGGCAGGTAGCCGTAGGCCAGCCGGCCGACATCCCCACCGGCGGCGTTGAACCGCTGGCGCAGGCTCTCGATCACGTCCAGCCAGGCGCGGGCGCCGGTCTGGGCCACCTTGTTCCCGGTGCCGCCCTTGCCGTTGGCGAAGATCTCCGACACCAGGTCTTTCGTCATCTGGGGGTTCTGGGCGTCGAACAGGAACATCAGCGCCCGCCGGCCCATGCTGGTGCCCTCCCGGCTGTTGGCCGCCTCGATCAGGTCAACCATGCGGGCCACGCTCTCGCGCTTCACGCCATCGGCGTACAGCTGGGTGTTGTTCAGGTCCTCGACCAGCGCCCGGCTCTGCCCGCTGCCCAGGTTGGCGCGGAGATCGGCGACCCGCTGCTGCGTGGCGGCGGTGGCCAGGGCCTGCCGCTGGACGTTGGCGACCTTGCGCGCGGCGTCGGCCTGCAGGTCCTTCATGGCGGTGGTCGCCGCTTCCATCACCCGGTCGGCCATGGATTTCCCGGCCCATGCCTGGGGGTCTGCCTGGGCCAGCCGGCGCATGGTGCCGCTGATCCGGTCCTCGATGGCCTGCAGCTCCGAGGGTCGCAGGATGCGCCCGGCGGCCTGATTGACAGCCTGAACGCATTGGGGTTTCATCGCCATGTGATCACCTTTCTGAAGACCGCCGCAGTCATCGCGGCCATGGTCGCCATCATTCCTCTGGCTGTCTGGGCCGGCTCTGGGAGCTGGCGCCACGGCCTGCATGCGCTGCGCGAGTACTGCCTGGTCATGGCGGGCATCGCTGTGCCCGTCCTGCTGCTGGCTGGCGTGGTGCTGCTCATGGAGTTCATGTCCTGAGGAAGCACGCGGCTGCCGTCTCGATCAGCGGCAGCTCGGACAGGTCCTGAGCCACCTCCTGCCGGACCTGGGCCATCAGGTCAGCCAGCCGCACCGGCTTGTCCATCCCGTCGAGTTGCACCATCAGATCCGGGTTCAGGGTCTCCAGCTCCTGCGCTGCGCGGGCCACGGCCGCTGATTCGGTCGGCACGGCGTCGGCCTGACCGGTGGGGGTGTCTGCAGCCGCTGCCGGCTGCGCGCCGGGCTCTGCAGGGGTGCGGGCCTGCATTGCGTCGGCCGCAGGCTCTGCCCTCGGGGTCTGAGCGGCCGGGGCGTCCGGGCTGCTGGCCTGGGCTGGGGCTTCCTGCGGTGCTTCGCGCGCGGCGCGCAGGGTCTGCAGCTGCTGGTCGATCACCTCGACCTGGGCCTGCTGGACTCGGGTGCGCTCCAGCGCCGTCTCCAGGTCGTCGATCCGGGCATCCACCGAGTCGATCCAGGCGGCGATGTCCTCTCGGGCGCGGCCCAGCGCTTCTGCCGGCGTCAGGCCCTCGTCGGCCTCGATCTGCCGGGCCAGCGCCTGGGTGGCCAGCTCCGGGTCTGCCGGGCGGCTTGCGCGCAGCTCGTCCAGTTCGCTCTGCAGTTGCCGCACCAGCGCGGCCGGGGGCACTTCCCCGATCTCGTCCAGCAGCTCGGCGCGGTTGGCGTCCAGCCGGGCCACCAGGTTGTCCATGGCGCCGGCGGCAGCGTTCGGCGGGATCAGATCGCTCACGTCCACGCGCTGGCCGTCCGCCAGCTGGTCGATGGCACGCGCCACCGCCGTCTCGTGGAGCTCCATGCCGCGCACATCGGTGGCCGGGGTCAGCCGCTGGGCGGCCACGTTCTCGCGCAGCAGGCTCACCCGGGCAGCATCCACCTGCAGCTCGTCCACCGCCTTGGCTACCTGGGTGCGCTCGGCGGCCGGCAGATCGGTCTCGCGGGGAGCATCGGCCCCTGCCCGCTCGGCCTGCCCTGCCCGGGCGCGTGCTGCCGATCGCATGGCCAGCGCACCGAAGCCCAGCGGCACCAGCGTGGAGAGGGTCAGGCCCACCGGGTCGAACGGGTCGTACTGGTCGGCCAGCCGGTCGTAGCCGGCGCCCTGCAGGATCTCGCGAGTGGCGGCCTGCTGGGTGATGAAGGTGGCGGGGCCGCCGGCCACGGCCAGGCCCACGGTCTGGGCTACTGTCTTGCCAGCCACCGGGATGCCGAAGCCCAGGGCGGTCAGCACGCCGGTGACAGCACCGACCTGGCTGCGGGTGGCCACGTCCACACCCTCCTGCGCCAGCTTCTCGGCCGAGGTGAAACCCTCCTCCGCGCCGGCCACCACTGCACCAGCCACCGGGCCCAGTGCAAGACCTGCAGCTATCGCTTTTCCGCCCAGCCGGACGAACTCAGCGACGGCCACCTCGGCGCCGTGGGCGGTCACCGGGTCGGGCATCACGTCACGCGCGACGTTGCGAAAGCTGCGGCCAGCTTCAGACCGGAAGTCCACACCCTGGGTGGCGATGGCTTCGCGCTGGCGCTTGGCCTCCTCGCGCTCGGCTTCGGTCGGGGTGGCGAACATGCCCTGGCCGGAGGCGCCGGTGGCGGCCATCACCTGCCCGAAGGCTCCCAACACTTCGGCGGTGGAAGCGATGGTGTCGGCAGCAGCGCCTCGGACGCCACGATCCACGGCACGGGTCAGGCCCCAGGTGCTGAATGCCGGGGCCTGCGGCTTGGGTGCCCGGGGCCGCTGCGCCAGGTCGGTCAGGGCGGCGTCGGTCGAGGTCTGGAAGGCGTCGTCGAGCATCAGCGGATCTCCAGGATCAGGGGCTTGCCGTCCGGACGCTGCACCAGCCCGCCCCCGGCCTGCACGGCATACCGGCCCTGGCCGGCGTGGATCAGCGGGGCGTCACCGAGCTGCTGCAGGAAGTCGTAGGTGCTGAGCTTCTGGCCAGCCACCACCACTTGGGCGGTGCGCAGATCCATCGGGGTGAGGCTGCGCAGACGCTGGTCGAAGGTCTCGGCGTTCATGCCGTAGGGCAGCGGCACCTTTGAGCCACCGCGCTCCACGATGCCGCCGGTCACCAGGCGCACGGCCCGGCTCAGGTCGCCCGAACCTTCGGCCTCCAGCCCGTACTGGGCCAGCACCGCCGCCTCGATCATGGTCTCGCGCAGCTCCTGGTTCGGGTAGGCGTTGCCGATCTCCTCGGCCACCCGGGCGCGCACGCCGGTCATCGCGCGGTTGTCGATCTGCACCGACTTGTCCCGCATCGCCTGAGCGCCGCGCAGCACCAGCTCGGAGGTGTAACGCCCGGCCGTGGTCTTGGCGCCTGCCATGCCGATGGCGATCCCCAGGGCCTTGTCCTTCGGGGCGAGCTGGCGGCCCAGCGCTGCTGCCTGCTGGGGGCCGAGGGTCTGGGCCAGCTGAGCGATGGCCGTGGACCGCTGCTCGACCGGAAGGATGTTGATCATCCGCCCGACCTGTTCGGCCTCCTCGCGCAGCAGGGGTGACACTGGGGCGCCGGTCTGCTGCTGGGCCAGCGCTGCCTGCTCGATGCGGGCTCCCACGGTCTGGACGAGGCCGGCCACGCTCTGGGTGTTGATCGGGGCGATCTGCTGGATCACGCCACGCTCGGCCGCTGCGCGCAGGGGTTCGTCGGCGTAGTCCTTCACCGCGGCGTCGTACACCTTCTGCAGGTCGGCCACCTTCTTCTCCAGCTCCGGGCTGGTGCCCTGGGTGTTGAGCTGGGACCGGGCGGCGTCCAGTGCCTGGCGCTGCACGGCCAGCGGCTGCACACCGAACGCAGTGCGGGCCGGGGCTTGGGTCAGAGACTCGCGCAGCGCGGCGGCATAGGGCGTGCCGGCCACATCGCGGGTCACCTGCTCGATGTACTCGGGCGAGAGCACCTTGCCCTGCGTCATGATCGACTGGGCCGCATTGAACTGCGCTTCTGCCTTGCGCAGCACCCGCTCCTGCTCGGCCTGGCGCCGGCGGGCTTCGGCTTCGGCCCGCTGGATGTTGGAGACCTTGAAGCCCTCGATCTGGCCCAACAGCGTGGCGCGGCGGCCAGGATCGATGTCGGCGAACTCGTCGGTGGCCAGCAGCGCCTCGACCTGGGCCAGCGCCTTGTTGTCCCGGCGCGCGGCGGTCATCAGGGTCTGGGCTTTGTTCAGGCGGGTGCTCTCGCGCCAGCCCTGCTGGGCCTTCTGCAGCTCGGCCGGGTTCATGCCGCTGAACGGGCCCAGGGCCTCCATGCTCTGCGACACGATCTGGTCGGCGGCAGCCGGGTCGGTCATGTACAGCCGCTGCGCGTGCTCGAGCTGCTGCTGCAGGCCGGCACGCACGTCCTGCTGGTCTCGCTGGGTCACCGCCTTGCTGATCGTGCGGCTCAGCCGCGTGGCCCGGTTGTTCACCGAGGCCTGCGCGATGGGCTGATGGGCCAGCGGGATGTTGCCCAGGCCGGCTGTGATCCGCTCCTGGGTGCGGCGCTTGAACTCCTCCTGGGCGTCGGTCTTGGGGATCGTGCCGTTGCTGATGCCCTCGGCCACCTCGTCGCTGATCACGTCCAGGTCGGTCTCGATGGTCTGCAGCTCGCTGGCAGCTTTCGCACGCTCGGCCGCCTCCGCCGTAGCCTTGGCCTCTGCCGCTGCCCGGCGGGCCTCCAGCCGCTCCTGGTCAACCATCTGGCCACCGACCTGCGTCATGGCGCCAGCGATGGGCTCGCCGAACGCCGCACGCGGCATCTGGGATTCGTTGTACCGGGCCGGGCGGGCAACGACCTCGCCGAACCCTTCACCTCGTGGGATCTTCGCCATTTACTCGCCCTCCCAGCCTTCGCCGCCCTGCCACCAGCCAGCGTTCTGGAATCCGGTGTCCTGGGTTCCGGTCTTGGCGCCCTTCCACCCGCTGTACCCGGTGGACGCCGCCGAGAACAGGGATCCAGCCAGCTCGGCCTTGCCGGCCCGCTTTGCTGCTGCGCCGCTGAACTCCAGCCCGCGGGCCTTGCGCTTGCCCGACAGGATCGTCATGGCCGCGTCCTCTTGGGCCAGCTGCTCGATCTCCTGCTCCGCGCCCATGGAGAACTCGTCGATCCGGGCACCGCTGGCACCAGTGGCCGCCCGGGCTGCGCCCTTCTGGCGTCGCGCCGCGCGCAGGATCTGCTGGGCCTGCTGGCTCGCCGCGTCCATCTCGTACATGGCATCCGCCCGGGCCAGCGAGGCCTGGGCGTCCCCATAGGCACTGCGGGCCAGTCCGCCCGCCACCTGCCCGGTCATCATCAATGCTTCAGCGCCTGTGCACATCACGCCTCCAAGATCGCGCCGCAGCGCTTGAAGCCCATGCGCTCGTAGAGCTGGGCGGTGTTTTCGGTCTGCACGCCAGTGGTGATGCCCACCTGGGTGATCACGGCCTTGGCCTCGTGCTGTGCCCACCAGCGGTACCGGTTGAGCAGCCGCACGGGCGCGAGGCTTCCCCGGTGGTCCGGGTCCATGAACAGGGCCAGGTCGTACGCCACCAGGTCGTCGCTGGCCCAGTGCTTCGAAGCCATGGCGGCCATGCCGCCGACGACGGCGGATTCGGTCTCAGCCACCCAGAGGAAGCCCAGCGGGCTCTCCAGCGCCCAGCGCAGGGTCTGCTCGAGTCGCTGTGCCGAGAAAGCCAGACGGGAGAAACGGGGGCTTTCGGCATGCATGCGCTCGCCCAGCACCACCAGAGGCTGGAGATCGGAATGGACGGCGGGGCGGATCATCCTTCGTTCACCGTCATGTCGCGGATGATCGCCAGCACCGTCCACGGGTAGGGCTGCGTCTGCTCCAGCACCAGCTGAGACTCGCCATTCGCCCAGCCGATCCCGGGCACCTCCTTGATGCCCGAAAACGGCTGCACAGGCTGGTCCAGGGTGTTGGGCACGTCGAACTGCCGGAACTGCAGGTCTTCGCCGTTGATGCGGGCGCCAATGGTCTGGAAGAACCTCACCTGGACGCGATGGGTCGAGATGGCCTGCCCTTGAGAGGTCCCGGTGCGCAGCGCCACCTCGGGCGCCTGCTGCTTGATCCGGGCCACGTAGGGCAAGCCCACCGAGACCTTCGTGGCCGTGCGCGGCAGCGTGATCTGGCCGCCGGTGACGACCTGCTCCCCCATGAACACGTCGTCGGCCAGCACGCTCACCGTCAGGCCCTCCAGGTGGCCGAAGCCCGACCAGGTGGCCGAGGCCGCGCCGGTCTTCTCCAGCCGGCAGTCGTGGGCGTTGCGGATCTCCTGCGTGTCGATCCAGGTGCCCCAGTCCAGCTTCTCGATGTAGCGCTTCTGCACGCCGTTCACGGTGCGGCGGACCAGCAGGTATGTCGCGTCGTTCTCGCCCTCCGGCACGGTCGCCACCCACTCCACAAACCCGCCGGAGACTTCGCCGCTGCAGAAGGCGATGGTGTCCTGTTCGACGTTGTAGGTCACCGCCAGCAGCTTGCCGTCACCGGTGGCGCACCACAGGACCGACTCGGGGGTCTGCTCGAAGGCCATCGAGGTGATGCCCTTGCGCACCAGGTGCTCGCTGAACACCGAGATGTCCGGAGCGCTGAATCCCTCCACCGGATCGGCCCGGATTGCCCGCATGGTCTTGCCGCCGCGCTGAAGGAACACCAGCTCGCCGCCGACCTGTTCCGGCCGGACCTGCGCACAGCCCCAGCGGGTCTGCAGGTTGATCTGCTCGTTGGTCTGGGTGATGGGCTTCTCGATGCCGCCCCGGCATTCGAACTCACCGCCCACGGTCAGAGCGATCAGATTGCGGCTGCTGTGCAGGTAGTCGATCGCGTTGATCTCGTCGGAGTCCAGGGTCTTGTAGACCGCTGAGTCGTCATCGGTGCCCGGGGTGAAATCGAAGAAGAGACCGGACTTGCTGCCCCACTTGGTCTGGGGGTAGCGCCGCGAGCTGGCCAGCCAGGTGCGCTGCTGGTAGAAAGTCACTGCCCGGGGGTAGCCGTCCACCGCGTTGAACGCGCTTTTACGCTGGGTCCAAGCATCCCGCGGCGCCGGCGTTGTGCCGTTGAGCACTTTGACGACGATGCCAGTAATCTGAGTCGTACTTACAAAGTCGGTAACCCTCACGATACCGTCGTTGACATCGATCACGCCGCCGACAACATCGCTCCGCCAGCCAGGGTTGGCAAGATCAAGCGTCACCTCGGCGCCAAGCGGGCCGGCTGCGGATGGGGTGATAAAGGTTCGCGGTGTACCTTCCAGAGTCCAGATGGGCGCAGGACCTGTCGAACCATTAGCTGTCAGATCGAAAAATGGGCTTTCCACAGTGACCGTCACGGAGGTGCCGCTGGAATACGCCGTGATCAAGGCCGTCCCGCCACCCCACGTGATCCGGCGACCGACATCTGTGAGGAGGAAGAAAGAGGACGCAGCGGTGATGGTTCGGCCCGATCCCACCGCGCCGTTGCTGATGGTCATGGTCATGGTGCCCCGGTCGCCCACCTCGGCCACTGGTCCTGGCCGGAAGGTCGCATCGCCTACAGTCCAGCGCGCGTCGGAAAACCGGCGGATCGCCTGGACCGGGTTATCCGGGTGGGCCACCAGCATGGTGTCGGCGCCCTGGCTGTAGTCGAGCGCGGCCAGCTCCTCGTCGTTCCAGGTGGTGGCCACCTCGAAGGGGGTTCCCGGCGAGGTCTCCACCCGTACGCCGTTCTTCCACACTCGCTGGTAGAGGTCGCCCAGCTCCAGCAGGTAGGCATCGGACCGGGAGAAGACGAACGGGATGATCCGGGCGGTCTGGGTGGAGTTCTTGACCTCGCCGATGTACTTGGTCGGCGGGCGGATCGTGGCGCCGCCTTGCTTGAGCACCACGCAGTTCAGCAGCTCCTCGGCGCTGGCGTTGTACTTGGCGATGTCCACCCGGCCGCGCAGGCGGGGGGATTGCTCGCCGGCGGTGAAGTTGGTGGAGATGATCTGCAGCTTCGGCACGGCCTGCTCCTCAGTACCGGGGGCTGCCGCCGCGCACCGTCAGGAACGGAGAGTCGTTCCACTCCTCGGGCGGGTTCTCTTGGCCGTCCACCGTCTTGGCCTGGGCCAGCACCCCCACGCCCTTGGCGTAGAACTCCTGCTTGAGGCTGTCGCGCAGGCTGGTGCTCTTGGTGATGGGGTACGCCAGGTCCATCTCCATGCGCTTGATCATCACGTGGGTGAGCAGCGTGTCCCACTCGCCCTCGGTCACGTTGGCCACGTACTTCAGGGGCAGCTGGTTGGTGTTGGCCATGATCCGCGTGCCTTCCATGGCGTAGTCCAGCGAGTAGCTGCCATAGCCCACCTTCAGGGTGCGCAGCCAGTTGGACGGGCGCAGGAATTGGTACTGCCAGTCGTAGGGCGGCGTGACGTTCTCCGGGGCCAGCACCACGCGGCGGATGGCGCAGTTCCAGGGATGCCGGCGCAGGATGTCCAGCTTGGCCAGCGGGTAGGTGTTCGCGCAGATCCGGCCAGCCGTGGTGTTCTCGGTAAGGGAGGAGATGGGCGCCGCCCCCAGCAGGAGCAGCGCGTTACTGCAGATCTCGACATCGGTGGCCATTCACGTCTCCAAGAAAAACGGGGGGCACATAGGCCCCCCGGTTCGGTTGCGCCCAGGGAGCCTGGGTCAGCCGTACGGCACGTACTCGACCTCGATGCGCAGCTGCGCGTTCGCGGTCGGGGTGGCACCACCCAGGGTGGCGTACACCTCGGCGTCTTCGGGCACGATGTACTCGGCGCCGTCAGCGACCAGCGTGCCGTTGTTGAGGGCAGATCGGCCAGCCGTGGCCACAGCCACTGCACTGGCGATACCGGCCGCGCCACCGGCGCCGCTGATGGCCGCCTTGGTACGGGCGTTGCGGATGCCGACGCTCAGCGTCACGCTGGCGCCCATGGCCGCGTTGGACACGATGGATCCGGCGGTCAGGCGCGAACCCTTCGGGATCACCAGGCCGCTGGCGATGGTGTCGCCGTTGGCCCAGGCTGCGACGGCCGGGGTGGTGATGACGATCTTGCGGGCCAGGCCATCGGCGTTGCCGGGCACCTTCGAGGCTGCTGCGATCAGCGCCGCCTGACGGGAGTTGAATTCGGGCATGGTGTTTCTCCAGGGGGGTCAGGTGGTTGATCAGACGAAGGCGACTTCGACGACCTTCTTCGAGTCTTGGCGGCCGGCACCGTAGGAGGCGCCCATGGACACCTGCCAGGCGTCCTTCTTGTCGCCCCGGCGGGTCACGTTGCCTTCCTCGTAGCCCTTGCCGTGGTGGATGCCGGACTTGGCCCAGGCGATGGTGAAGTAGGTGCCGCCGCTCAGTTCGATGTTGTTGTAGGGCACCCACTTGAAGCCCATCCACTTGCCGCTGATGTCGCCGTCCTGCAGCATCTTCACGGCCATGAAGTCGGCGCTGGTGAGCGAGGTGTCGGCCAGCACGTCCTGCAGCATCTCGTCGTTGTAGGCGAAGTACAGCTCCTCGCCGGCCTTCTCGTCCGCCTCGTTGCGACGGAAGATCGCACGGGTCTGGATGATCTTGGCCTTGGTGAAGCCGGTACCGCCTGCGGCGATCTTCTGGCTGGCCGGCAGCGCGACGGTCGAGCCATCCTTGCGCAGCTGGTTGCCACGGGCGGCGCGGTAGATGATGTCGTCGATGCGCCGGTTGCGGGCGTTCATCAGCAGCTGCATGTAGTCGCCGCCGGTGACCGGGTTCACGATCATCTTGGGGATGTCGTTGCGGTCCAGCGGGTAGGCCTTGTAGAAGTCCTGCATGTTGACCACCGGAGTCGAGTGCTCCGGGATGGTCCACTGCGTGTCGCCGTGGCGCACGTTGTTGGCGTCGAGCAGGCTGCCGTCGTCGCCGAGAAAGTTGATGGTGAAGGACTCGCCGGTGATGGTGCCGCGGTCGGTGACAGCGGCCATGAACCGGGATTCGCGCTGGGCCGCTTCGGCACGGACAGCGGTATCCCACTGCTGGACGAATGCTTGGGTGATCGTGGACATGATCTGAACTCCGAGGGTGAATGAGGGTTTCGCCTTGGGGTCAGGGTGTCCGGTTGCCCGGGCCTGCTACGGGAGCGCGACCGGCTTGCGTCTTGCTCTGCGGGCCTTGAGGGGTATCCGGCTGCCAGACCGGGCCCTTGAATGGGTCGCAGTGTCTGGCAGGGGCGCGCTCAGATTCCTGATGATCTGGCGGTCACATCACGGCCGGCGCCGTGCCGACCCGCTTCTCGAACACCTCGCGCACCTGGAGGCTCACGCGCTCGTGGTCCGGGTGCTTGGCGTTGCGGTAGGCGTCCGAGCGCATCAGGGCTTCCACGTCGGTCACCGGAGCCACGCTGCCACCAGTGCTGGCCGGCCGGTCCTCGCGCGTCTCGTGCCCGAACTGGGCCGCGAACTGCCAGAACACCGGGTCGGTGCCGTACTTCGTGCGGATCTGCTCCTGCAGCGCGGGCGGCATGGTGGCCACGGCCCGCTCGGCAGCAGTCATGTTCCTTTGAAGCTCGGTCGGGGTGCTCCACACCTTGGACAGTTCGGCGCGCGCTTCATCGGCAGACAGACTGGCCGCAGCGTTGAGCACCGAGGGCACCACGGTGAAGTACTCGCCCATGACGAAATCGAGCTGGGACTGGGTGAGCCCGGCCTTGTGTGCTCGCTCACGAAAAGAGCGGGTCAGTTCAGGATCCAGGGGCACGTCCTTGAACGCCTCCGGCACCGGGCTGTCCTTGTAGGCATCCGGCGACTCGGGCGGCAGGTCACCCGTGCCGATGCGCTTGGCCGCTGCGGCGTAGCCTTCGGCCAGCTTCTGGCTGGAGGCGTGCAGGTCGAGCTTGCCGTCGGCACCCATCACGGCGTACTTCTCGGGCAGCCAGTCCGGACGGCCATCCAGGGGCTTGGCTTCACCGGTCTGGCCGGCATCGTCGGCCGGGGCGTCGGTGGGCTTGCTGAACAGGGAGTCGGCCGGGGCCGGGGCTGCTGCGGGTGCTGCAGCGGGGGCCGAAGCGGCGGGCGCGCTGGCAGGTGCCGGGCTGGGGGCGGATGCTGCGGGGGCAGCGGGGGCGCTGGCCGGAGCAGCAGCAGGGGCAGCCGCAGGCGCGGCGGTGGTGGCGTCAGGTGGCATCGTCATCTCCTTCAGGGGTGGGGGAATCGTTGACGCCGTTGCCCCGGTTGACCATGGTGACGATGTACTCGATCACCTCTCGGTGGGCGGCGTCCTGGTAGGTCTTGAGCACCGCGTCGATGCCGCCAGCCGTGTGCACCTTGGCCCTGCTGGCAAATCGGCGGTACAGGTCTTCGAAGATGGCCTGGCCGCGCACATCCACGTCGAAGATGTCGCGGTACAGGCCGGCCAGACGGCGGCGCTCGGACTGCTCGTCGGCCATCAGGCTGCGGTGGCCACGCGCTGGGCCATGGCGCTCTGCATCTCAGCCTGGCCCTGCATGGCCGAGGCTTGCTGCGCGGCCTGCTGGGCGGCCTGCGCTTTGTCGTCCTGGATCTTGGCCAGCTGCTTGTCGTCGCGGATCAGCTTCTGCGGCACGCCCAGCATGCGGGACTTCATGCGGGTTCCCTCCTGCCAGTCGTACAGATCCAGCAGGTCTGCCCGGCCTGTGGCCTGCACCGTGGCACCCAGGCCGATCTCAAAGCGGTCCAGGCTGGCGATCTCTTCCTCACGCTGCGCCCGGGCAAGCGGCGAGAGGTAGCGCACGGTGAAGTTCCGGTCCAGCAGCGTCTCGGGCGGTCGGCCGATCAGCTTGAATCCGCTGCGCATGTTGGCCCGCCAGGCGATGCCGAAGCAGCGCTCGACCAGCGGCTGCAGGAACTCGGCCTGGAAGCGGCCGAACATGGGGCCGAGCATCTGGCGCAGCATGGCCACGCGCACCGACCACTCGTAGGCGGTCTTCGACTGGCCCTCCACCGGGGGCAGCTGGTCGGCCATCAGGATCTTGCGGATGCCGGCCTGCAGGCTATCGCGGGTCATCATCCCGAACTCGACCTTGGCGCCGGTGATCAGCGGCTTGATGCTGTCCACGCTGTTGGCCACGATGATCTTGCGAGGGCCCATCTTGATGTTGCTGGGGTTCAGCACGCCGTCGTCCTCGGCGATCATGGGCGGCGCCAGGGTGGTCTCGGCACCCATCAGCGTCCACTTCGTCACCTCGTTCAAGGTGCGCACGTCCGGCAGGGCGTCCGACATGGGGCCGGTGGCGTACGGCGAGTTCGGCAGCCGGGACCAGCGCGGCACCATGCAGGGGAACTCGTGATACCCGCTGTCGCGGAGGACGGTCTTGCTGTCCACCTCCATGTGGCAGGAGGAGAACTTCATGTTCTTGGCCAGCTTGGCGTCGCCGGCATACAGCTCGCGGGGCTCGATGGCGTGCAGCACCCGGATCTGCTCGTCGTACTTCTTGGCCTCCCACAGGCTGCGCACTTTCTCGGACACCTTGTCCAGGCCGTACTCGGTGACCACCTGGGAGACGGTCATGGCCCGTTCGCGGTACACGGTGTCCACCAGGCCACCGGCCCGGCTGGATGCCACGCGGCATTCGCCCACCGGCCAGGTCTCGAAGTAGAACCCGCCCTCCTCCGGCTCGTCGCAGTACAGGACATGCCAGCCAGCGATCCACACGTCGATCATGGCGTCGAACGCCTCGGCGTCGAAGTTGCCGGCGTGGATGTTCTCCCAGATGAACTTCGCGGCCTCGTCCAGCCACACCTGCTCGGCGTCGGTCTCGCTGCCGATGTCCAGGTAGAACCACTGGGAGTTGCTGGGCACCATGCCACCCATGACGGTGGCCACGCCCACGCGCACGGAGTCCGGCGCGGTCGAGTCGTAGATGATGGCCTTGCGCTGCTGGGCGTCGTTGGCCGTGATGATCTCGGACAGGAGGCCGTGGCCTCGGGCCGGCATGCTCAGGTCGTAGCAGTCCTTCCAGACCTGCTCGTGCAGCTGCTTCGGGCCCTGCAGCTCGGAGTTCCGGCGCTTGATCTTGTCCGCATCAGCCATCAGACCCCCAGGGATTGCTGGCCGGATGCTGCGCCCAGCGAGTCACCGCCGCCGGTGAACAGCGAGTTCTCGCGCAGAGCCCGCTTTGCGAATGCCTGGTTTGCGTAGGCGTCCTGGGTGGCCTTGGCCTGTGCGGCCCGGCGCTCAGCTTCGGCGCCGGCGGCTTGCGCTTCAGCAGCGCGGGCGGCTTTCTTCTGCTGCTTGCCAGCCTCGATGGAGCTGACAGCGCCTGCAGTGGCCGCGCCAGCCAGAAGCAGTTCAGCGCCCGTGCACATAGTGGTCAGACCTTGGCGAAGCCGTTTTCGTCGCGGCCCTGCACGATGGGCTTGCTGGTCACCACATAGCCGTCCTTGGACAGCACGGCGCGGCGCTTGGGGTCGGCGTTGGCCTGGGCCAAGGCTTCCTCCTGGGTCGGCAGTTCGACGGCTGGGGCCTGCGGCTCGGTCTTGGAGGCGTTCGCGCGGGCGAGCGTGCGGGCCACTTCCATCTGCACCAGCGCCTGCAGGTCCGGGGGCAGGGTAGCAGCCGGCTCGGCGGTGCCGGCCACGCCGGCGTCGGAGCCGTCGCCCTGGGTTTCTTCGGTGCCTTCGGGGGTCTGGGTGGTCTCGGCGCCGGGGATCTGGACGTTCTGGGCGCGGTTGGCAGCTTTGGGCACGGTGGGCTCCTTCTGGACGTTCTGGGCGCGGTTGGCCCACGGGTTGAGTCCGGCGGAGTTTCGGCGCGCTGCTCTCTCAGGTTCCTGAGGAAAGGGGCAGGTCCACCTTGCCGGTCTTCTCGGCCCACAGGCCGATCAGCAGCAGGGCGTCGTGGAACTTCGGCTCGGTGCCGGGGATGTTCTTCAGGTTCCACACCCAGCCCTCGGTGCGGCCCACGGACAGGGCGATGGCCTTGAGCGAGGTCCACTGGCCCTGCTCCCTCAGCCAGGCAGACCGCTGGATGTCCAGCACCACCTGCTCCCAGTCGATGCGCCGACCCTCCAGCAGGCTGGTCAGAGGGGGCAGGTTCTGTCGGTTAGCCATGGTTGTGCTCCGAAATACGCGCAGGCGCGCGCGAGGGCGGCGGGGTCTCGGGGAACACCAGCCGCATGACTGCCTCAGTGCGCATGACGCTCCAGCCGGGGATCGTCCCGACCGTGGCGTAGAAGCGGAACCAGTCGTCGAAGCTCAGCCCCTGGTAGGTCATCCCTGTCCTTTCAGGACTGCGTCCCAGTGCTTCACCTTCTCGTGGCCTTCGCGCCAGTCCTTGTCGAAGGCGGCGCGCAGGGCGCTGCGGTATCCCGGTGTCATGGCGTTGGCGGCTCGGGCGTCTGCCCATGCGGGGCTCTTGGCCAGACTGCGGGCTTTGCAGTCCGGGCATGCGGCGTTCACCCGGCCGCTGGCGGGGTTGTCGATGGCGGCTTGGCAGGCTTCGCAGGTCATCGGGCCCCCAGGCCAGCGAATGGGCTGCCGAAGGTCCGCCACGCCTTGCCTCGCCGGATCACGGACAGGTGGGAGTGGTGCACGCCGAGCTCTGCGGCCAGGGCTAGATTGGTCTTCGGGCTGTCACGGACCATCTGCACCTGCTCGGGGGTGAGCTTTGCTACGGTGCGCCGCTTCGTGGCTGCGATACGCGCTGCCCGCAGTTCCTGGTTGGTGTTCGCCCGGCTGCGGTGCAGCATCTGGGCCTGCGTGAAGCCGCGCACGTGGTCGTCGCATACGCATCGAGGGTTCTGGCAGCTGTTGCTGGCCACTTGACCTTCGGGCAGCGGGCGGCCGTGCTTGAGCGCGTAGACCAGCTTCCTCACGGATGTCCGCTTTCCGTCGTGGTAGACCAGCGGGCTGCCGCTGGTGGTGTATGCGCCCTGCCACTCCCAGCAGGTGCCCACCTCTTCGCAGCGGGCCTTGATGTCGTTCAGATTCATGGGTTCAGCAGTCGTTTGAGGGTGACGTTCAGGGCCTTGAGCTCGTCCATCTTTCGGACGCGCCAGGCGATGCGGCCGCCGTGCCAGCCCATCGAGGGGCCGCGGTGGCATTCAGGGCACAGGGCGATGGCGGTGTACTGATCGCCCTGGCGGATGTGGTGGGCCTCGCTAGGCCCGGGCGTGTCGCATACGCTGCAGTCCAGCTCCTTCACGCGCTGCAGGTGGCGGCGCTCGGCGGGGGTGGGCTGGTTGTTCATGCCGGCACCGCCTCGCTCTCCCGGCGCTCGGGCGCTGGGGTGTTGTGGGATTCCAGATCCACGAACCGCACGCCCAGCTCGGTGGCGGCGTAGGCTTCCACCTGGTCGCAGAAGTCGCAGAACTCCCGGGTGTCGAGGTCGGCGCTGCTCATGCCCACCACCTGCCCGTTGGGCAGCTCGATCACCCCGATGAACATGCGCTTGAACTGCTCGTGCCAGCTCTCGGCCGAGAACCGGTGGCCGTTCACGGTGGCCTGCTCGGCGATCTGGGCCAGCACCCCCCTCCCCCAGTACCGGCGGTTCTGGGCGGCCGTGCGTTTCTTGCGGGTGATGGTCAGCACCCAGGTGGCGCCGCCCTGCAGCCCCGTGGCCAGGAACGGGAACAGCTGGGACTTGATGGCGGCCCAGGCCTGCTGCCGGTTGAACAGCTCGATGGTCAGGCGCTGGCGGTTCATACGGCTCCCGCAAAAAGGCAGCCTCGCGCGCTGGCCAGTGCGTCTGTGCATGCTTCGTTGAGCCACACCTTCTCGGTGCGGAACTTGCCGGTGTCGGCTACATGCCGCCGCTGCGCAGTGGTCCAGCCCGCAAACATGTCGTCGTAGAGCTCGCACGGGTATCCAGAAACTACAGCCATGCCATCGACGCGCAGCAATCGGGCTGCAAGGGCCTCGTGATCGGCATCGGTCATCTCGTGCCGGTACCCGTTGGTGGTGCTCGTCCTGCCAGACATAGCCGAACGCGTGCTGTGCACGTAAGGCGGATCGCAATAAATGAGCGTTGACCGCGAGTCCATGCGATCGATCACGCGCAGCGCGTTGTCGTTGTCTAGCAGAACGCCAGCCAAGCGCTCACGGAATGCTGGGATGGAGTCGGCCCAGGTTGCCCACTCGTGCGACGGCAGACCCCTCCCTTGCGTCAGTCGCGCGCGAAAGCCTGTTCGTGTGGTTCGGGTCGCTGAATCGCTCCCATGGCCCATGAACGACCGCACGAGCAGCCGGTGGGCCGCATCGATCGCATCGATCGGTTCCCCAAATGCCCACTCAAGCTCGGCACGAGCGTATGGGGTGAGCGACGCACGCCGCTGCAGCTCCGCCGACTGCTCCGGGTCGCGCAGTACTCGAAAAAATCCGACGATCCTGTCGTCGATGTCGTTGTAGCACTCGGCCGCCACGGGCTGCTTCAGCAACAGCACCGACGCAGCGCCACCGAAGGGTTCAACGTAGGCTGTATGGGGAGGGAAAAAGCTCAAGATCCACGGCGCCAGCCTGAACTTGCCGCCGTGGTACCGGAGCGCTGGACGTGTGATCAAGGCAGGATCCTCACGACGCGCCAGGTCACCCCGGCCAGTTCGAACCGGTCGCCGACCTTCACCAGCAACGGCTGGGCCCGGTCGGTGTCGATGCTGAGTTGGGCCGTGCGCCAGTTGCCCCGGCCTGTCGGGCGAAGGATCAGCATCATTCGCAGCCCCTCCCTGCAGAACCCGGGTCATCGGCGGAGGTGAAGGTCTTCCAGTGCACCCAGCCGCGCGGGCAATGGAAGCCCCACTGGCGCACGCGCGGGCCTGTGATGAAGACAGTCCAGCACGCCAGCGGCCGGGGCGTTGCGGCGCAGATCTTCCCGGGGGCGATGGTGCCGTCCCATGCCGGGATCTCGACCAGCTCGACCCGGTGGGGGGCTCCACCCCAGCGAAACTTCCACTGGCCGGCCTTGCGCAGGAACACGCCGCGCGGGGTGTGCTCCAGGTACTCGCCGTCGAGCAGGATCGAGCAGTTGAACAGCCACGGGTGGTCGTGCAGCGCGCGGTCGTCATCGCTGCGCAGGAACCGGTGCACGTAGATGTTGAAGATCGGGTTGCGGGGGATGAGCCACCACCGGAGCAGGTAGGGACGCTCGGCGCCGCCGATCACGAAGTCAGGATTGCGGGCCAGGGCCCACTTGAGGATTGCGGCACGGATCACGACAGCGCCCTCTGCAGGTGCCAGTGCGCCATCAGCAGCGCCTCCGCACGGTTGTGGTCCTTCGCGCGGGCGATCTCCTGGCACTCGGGGAACAGCCGGCGGGCCGTCTCCAGCGCCCGGGCTTTGCGCGCGGTGGGCGACAGCTTCGAGTCGATCAGGCCGAAGGCGCGCTTCCAGGTCTGGGGGTGGGCGTACTCCACCTGCAGGCGCAGGCACTCCAGCACCGCCTCGACGGCGCCGAGCGTGCGCATCAGGGAGCCCTGGGTCTGCACGCTGTTGTTCCGCCCGCCCATGACGCCCACCGCCTCGACGACGGCGGCCACGGGCTCAGATGCCGGGCAGGCCTCCAGGATCAGGCGGCGCAGCGCTTGGCCGTCCACCTTGCGCTGCACCAGCGCCTTCTCGCCCACGCCGGGGATCGGCATGGTGGGCAGGTCGAACAGGGCGCGCACGCCGTTGCTGTCGATGACGCCGGCCGCGCCGGTCAGTCCGGGGTCGATGGCCAGGACGATCATGCGACCTCCCGCTGCAGGTCGATGTGGAACGCCCGCTCGGCATGGTGCTCGCGGAACTGCTGGGTGTCCGGATCGAACCAGAAGGCGAAGCTGCCCTCCCAGCTGAAGTGCCGCTGCTTGGCGATCCGCACGAAGGCGTCCGGGTCGTCCGGATCTCGGTCCTGCTCGTTCTTGGCCAGCTTGCGGACGTTCTTCCAGCACACTACCAGGTTGTCGGCCAGATCCACGATCTCGCTGGCGCCCTTCACGTCGAACTTGTCCGGCGCGCTTCTCTCGTTCTCGCCCTTGCGCATGTGCACCACCAGGTGGATGCCCAGCCCGGTGTCCTGCGCCACGCTGCACAGGTCGTTCACGAAGTCCTTCTGGGCCGTGTAGTCGTCCGTGCCGATGCCGCACTTCATCAGGCTGTCGATCACCATGTGGTCGATGCCCAGTTCCTTGCGCATGTAGGTGGCCACGGCCAAGACCCGCTTCGTGGCCACCCGGCCCAGGTGGTCGTAGATCCACAGGCGTTCGTCGGTCCACTGGTGGAAGCCGCGGATGTAGGCGATCGAGGGCTGGCCGGTACCGGCTGCCTGCCGGGTCATCTTCGCCATGGACACGGCTGGCTTCATCTCGAAGCTGGCCAGACCGGCGCGCTGGCCCGCTTCCATGGCCCGCAGCAGCACCTGGGACAGCAGGGTGGTCTTGCCGTGGCCGTTGATACCGGCCCACAGCGTCACCTCGGCCGGGCGCAGGTCGAACTTGCCGCGCATCTTGTGGAAGCCGGCCGGCACCCAGGTCTTCTGGCTCTGCTCGCCGTAGAAGCGGTCCACCACGTCATCGCACCAGGTGCTGGCCGGGCGCACCTTGGCGCGCTCGTCCACCTGCTGCTCAAAGTAGCCGTCGAAGTCGAAGTCGTCGGGGATCAGGTTCATGGTCGTCAGGCCGGGGCATGCCGGCTCAATGCGCCCTTCAGCCGGTGCTCGACGCCAGTGCCGCGCAGCGTGAAGGGGGTCCAGAGGAAGGCATGCAGCGCGGGAACGTCCGCCACAGCCGGGAGGTGGGTGCCGACGCCGATCTGCAGCTGGTGCAGGTCGCCGTCAGGGGTTGCGAAGTGCAGGCGCAGGTCTTCGGGCTGGACCTTGGCGATGTCGCGGCACACCCTGACGATGCGGTTCAGAGCCACTGCCGGGCTGGCTTCGATGACCACCGGCAAACCGGCCAGCATCCGCCAGTCCATGCGCTCCAGCGGCATGTCATCGCGCACGTACAGCGTCGGGGCGTCGAACTGGCCGGAGACCATGGCCACGGTCACGTAGCCTTCGGGCCGCATGCCGATCTGCCGCGACTCCAGCAGGGCGCGAGCGTTGGAGGCGTACCAGGGCCGCATCAGTGCACCCCCTGCGTCCAGTCGCCAGCGTCACCGCCACGGCGCCCTGCCCCGGTCTTCTGCCCACGGCACCAGTTGCGCCAAGTGGCCTGCCAGTCGGCCTTGCGCCCGTCCTTCCCGGGCTTGGCCACCCAGAAGTCACGGAACTGGTCGGCCACCATGTCGGGGTCCAGATCCGGGCGCTCCCTTCGACACCATGAACGCCAGTCTTCCGGGAGCTTCCAGTCCCCAGAGAGTCGGGTTCCCTGATCGGCAGTGGTTGCCGCGCTGCGCTTGCGCGGCGCTACAACACCGTTAGGTGTTACTGGTGTTGGTGTTGGTGTTGGTGTTGGTATAGCCGTTGCAGGCGCGTCACCTGAAACGATCTCGTTACGTTGCAGGTCGTTTCCGTTGCCGTTGCAGTTTTCGTCGAAAAGGCGTTGCAGGTCCTTCATCGCAACGTCCCAGGCCGGCACCACACCGACCACCCGCAACGCAGCAAACATGGCCGCCCGCCGTTCGCGGTAACGCTTCATGCGGGCCTTTTCGTGCTCGTCTCGCTCCTCACTGGCTTCCGTCTTTTCGGACATCCGGGCCAGCTCGTCGTCCGCGCGCTTGTTGTGCCAGCCGTCTTCCTGCAGGCTGAAGAACTCCCCCAGCACAGCTTCGATGGCTGCCACCTGCTTGGGCATGCGGATCAGGCGGGCCAGCTTCTGAACGTCGGCGGGCACCGGCTTCTCGTGCAGGTAGTACAGGTCCAGCAGCCTGCGATAGGCGATGTCTTCCTCCCACGTCAGGTGAGCCGTGTGGGCGGCGTAGTCGCCCAGGTGGAACGGGTAGTAGTTCACCGCAGCCCCCTCTCCCGTTCCAGTCGGGCGATGGTTTCGGGCGTGCGCATCAGCACCAACTGGCGCACCACCTTGAAAGACTCACGGGCCGGTTCGTTGCGGCCGCACAGGTGGTGGAACTCGACCAGATCGCCCTGGGCCTGGATGGCCGCCTCCAGCTGCTCGGGCGTGGTGTTCTCCGCGTCGGCCAGCACCAGAGTGGCCTGGGTGGACATGACCTGATCCCGCCCAAAGACGGGCTTGGTGGGTGCGGCTGGCTGGTTCATGCTGGCCGTCCGATCACACGACGCAGGGCCAGGACTTCCTCGCGCAGCAGGCGGTTCTCGCGCTCGACATCGGTCTCACGCCGACGCAGGCTGTGCAGGTCGTAGCCGCGCTGGTGGAGCATCCACAGGACCGGAGCGTCATTGCCGCACTTGTCCATGAGCTTGGTGAATTTGGCCCACTGGACGCCCTCGGTGCCGGACTGCCAGCGGGAGAACTGGGCTTTGTCGACCTCCAGCTCCTGCTGCAGGGTCTTGTCGAGAGCGAAGCCGCCCAGCTCGGCACAGAGCTCAATGGCAGCGCCCAGGCTCTGCTTGCGCATGACCTCATCGGGACGGACTTCGACGGGGAGAGAGAGTTGGTTCATGGAGCCTCGCAACCTTGTTGAGAGCAGTTGAGGACCTTGGGCAGGCGGAAAAAAAGACGATGCGGGCCATGCAGACCCGATCGCCTTCAGGAGGCAGCAGCCTCGACCGTCCCCGCAGCCCCGGCCATGTGGGAGGCGGCAACGCCCCACGGAACCGGCGGGCAGAGCTCGGCCAGGGTGAAGTAGTGGCCGGCCTTGGCGGCCATCTCAGCCACGATGGGGGCCTTCTCCGGGGGGATGCGGCCGTTCTTCACCCACTCGTGGACGGAAACCCGGGCGATCCCGAAGTGGGTCGCGATGGCAGTGGCGCCACCGGCGGCACGAATGGCCAGTTGGATGCGGCTGTCAGGTGCAGAGTCGGACATTTCGGACCTCGTAAAGCTGGTCCTGACAGTGTATTGCAGGTTCAGCCTGACAGCAAGGAGTACCCTGCCGCCATGTCATTCGGTGAGAAACTGCGCGCCCTCCGCAACGCCAAGACCCTGAGCCTTCAGGAGCTGGCGTGGCGCATGAACGTGTCCAGGCAGACCATTCACGAGTGGGAGACCGGCAAGTCGAAACCCCGCATGGAGAGGGTTGCGATGCTGGCCGAATCTCTCGGCGTGTCGCAGGGTGATCTGCTCGATGACGCCATGGAGCCTCTGACGCCGGAGCCCAGGTGGTCTGCCAGAGAGCCGGTGGCAACCTACCCGACCCTGCAGCCCATCCTGGCCTGGGAGCACCCAGAGGATCTGCCCGAGGGTGAGTTCGTCATGGTGCCCAGGCTGGGTGTTCGGCTCTCGGCTGGCAACGGCCACGAGCAGGTCGAGATCGAGTTCGGCAAAGCCACGCCCCAGGCATTCAGGGCTGAGTGGGTGCGCGAGAAGCGCCTGCGCCCGAACAAGCTGGCCGCCATGAACGCGACTGGCAACAGCATGGAGCCAGCCATCTTCAACGGTGACAGCCTGCTGGTGGACACCTCCCAGACCGAGGTGCTGGACGGCAAGGTCTACGCCCTCTGGTACGACGGCGGGGAGCGCGTGAAGCGCCTGTACCGCCTGCCTGGCGGTGGCCTGCGCATCAAGTCGGACAACTCGGATTTCCCCACCGTCGAGGTCACTGCGGCGCAGCTCGAACACGTCCGGATCCTGGGCCGCGTCGTGCACCGCAGCGGCGACGGCGGCCTGTGACCACCCCACCGGAGAACACCATGCGGTACTTCGCCCTCCTCGCTGCCCTGACCCTGGCTGGATGCGCTGCGCCCTCCTCCCACGTCGCCAGCTCGTCCTCCGTCAAGCCGGCCACCGACGACCAGGTGCGCGCCTGCACCTACCTGGACGACATCGTGGGCACCTCCGCCTGGTACGGCGCATTTGCATCCCAAGGGTCAGAGAACGCACGGCAGGAAGCACTGATCCGGGCCGAGAAGGTCGGCGCCACCCACATCGTCTGGGCCAGCCCAACCGCGCTGTACGGCAGCACCTCAGTGAGCGGCAAGGCCTACCGCTGCCCCTGAAATCCCCCGGCCCAGGCAGCCCGCCGCGTGCGGGCTTTTTAGTTGCCGTTCGTCGGAAAGTCAGGTTCAGCCTGATTCGGTGTCAAGCTGCACCTTGCACAGTTGTCAGGGCTGCCCTAACATATCTCCACCGCTACCTGACAGCGGGAGGAGATTCAAATGTCGATCAGCACCTTGGAGTCCATGCAGTCCGTGCGGCTGCTGGACGCAATCCACCAGCGTGAAGACGCGCTGGAGCAGGCAGAAGCCGACCTGGCCCACGAGTTCATCCAGGCGATCCTGGCCGGCGATCCTGACGCCACGCCGGACTGGACGG